>JAMFSC010000269.1 GCA_026225095.1 bacterium | reverse complement strand
GTTGTGCCATCGAAAAGTCTCTGGTGAAACATTGGCAATTTAGCGACCGCAGCTCGTAACCCCTTTAGAAAACCACGATTACAGCAATTGGCCCAGAATGACGCAAAACAGACCTCTTTATTAGAAGAAATCGATCCAGTGGTCCTACCTCTTGCCACTGAAGCCTTGCCCCTGGAGCGGATTGCCTGTTGGTATAGAGTTGGGTGCCCCACCTTCGCGACACGTCTCACCGTCGCTAAGGTGGGCCGGAGCGCCACGGCATCCAACGTATAACCCTACACAGCTAAAGCAAAGAGGCACCCGTTGATCGGGCGCCTCTCAAGCAAGCATGGCACCAGCTAGAACTCGACCCGCGCGGAGAACTGTGCCGCCCTCCGGTTGTAAGCTGCATTTGTCGTCACAGTCCCAAACGCGGCATTGCCCACCGCCGTGCTCGCCACCGCGAAGAACGTCTTGTTCGTCACGTTGTACATCTCGGCCCGGAAGTTGAACCGCGATCCCTCCGTCAGGTGCAGCGGAAAGCTCCGCACCAACGCCAGATCCAGCTGGTAGTTCCCCGGACCATACAGATTGTAAGGAGCCGTCCGAGCCGCATTGCCGAACGTGTACGAAGGTGCATACGGGGTATTCAGGCAGGACGCCTGTCCTGTCGGAGCGACCGGATTGATAAACGGGCCCGTCGGAGCCGTGGTCGTGCTGCATGTGCTCGTCGCAATGTAGCTGATCGCCGTCGTATTGGCTGCGGTGATCCCCTGGCCCCACTTCCCGTTCACTCGCGCCGCCCCGGCAAATCCCGGGTTCAGCGTCGGATTGCATGTGCTCTGCGCCTGGTTGGTCTGGCACGACGATCCCGTAATCGCCAGCGGCGACCCGGAGAAAGCCTGGAAGATCTCCGAAAGCTTGAATCCTCCCAGAATCACCCGCTCATACCGGTTCGACGCCAGCATCGTCTTGCCGAAGGGCATATCCCACACCCCCGTCACCACCACATGCTGCGGCTGGTTGGAGGTCGAAACCGACCGCTCGATCCGGTCCTGCTGAATCGCATTGCCCGTCGGCGAGAAGGCCGCCGGAATCGCATACCCCGTCCGGAACGTACCGCCATCGTCGATCGACCGCGACCACGTATAGTTCGCCATAAACGTCAGTCCATGCGAAGGCCGCATATTGAACGAAGCCTGCAACGCGTTGTAGTTGGAGTTGGATACATAGCCGAAGCTATCCCCCACCGTCTGGAACGGGAACGGCCGCAGCGCCACGTTCAACTGTTGCGTCGTATTGAAGTTCGCCGGGCAGGGAAGACTATACGTCGCGCAATCCGCAACCTCCGCCGCGCCCGTGTCCGCCAGGTGGCTTCCCAGGTACAGATACTTCGGATCGAGCTGATCGGCCCAGAATCCACGCGCGTTGCTTCCGTCCGCGGGCAGAAAGTGACCCTGCGATCCAACATAAGTAATCGTCGAGGTGAACGCGTCGGTCCACTGGTGCTGGAATCCAAACGTGTAGTTGAGGTACTCCGGGGCCCGCGACCCCAGGTAAGGATCCGTGTATCCAATGCTCGATGGTGTGCCGGTATAGTTTGTCGTCCCCGCAACCCCGCAGCTCGATGGTCCGGCCGTCACGGTCGTATAGCCCGTCCCATACTGCGGACCGCTCGCCACTCCGCAGGCCGATGCAAACGCGGGAAGCGTCCCATTGGTCCCGGTCAAAGGAGCCGTGCTCAGCAGGCTTCCACTCGCCGAGTTTGCCGGAGCTGCCGAAAATCCCAGCGTTCCCAGGCTGGTCGCCGATCCACCCACCGCATTGCCATGCGTGAACATCACCCCGTAGCTCGCCCGCACGACAGTCTTCGGATCCACCTGGTAGGCCAACCCAAGCCGAGGTCCGATGTTCTTGTGGTAGTTGCTCACCGGCGTGGAGCAGTTGCACGTTCCCGCCCCGGTGCCGGTAAACTGAAGCGCTCCGTTCGTCCCGGTCACCGGATTCGCCAGCGTCGGGCTGAAGAAGCTCCCCGCGTTATGCACCTCCGTCGTCGTGGGAAAGAAGTCATACCGGACGCCAAGGTCCAGCGTCAGCTTCGAGCTGACCTTCCAGTTGTCCTGCACATACGGCGAGATCGCCCGAAACCGCGCCCCAAACTCCTGCTGGATGTACTGCGTGAAGCTCTCCTTATCGACCTGCCCAATCAGGAAGCTCGCATACGGGAGCCCGGTGCTGCCAATCGCTGTGAACGCATTGTTCAGCCCCTCCGTCTCCGTCGCAGCATAGGCGAGGGTCAGCGGTGTCGATCCGCCCGTTGCATTCACCGAGTTATACAGCAGCCACGCGCTCTGCCCGCCCACGGTCAAAGTGTGCTTGCCCTTCACCCACTGCACGTTATCGACCAGGGAGTAGTTCTCCGCCAGCACCACTCCAGGAGTCGTCCCCGCCCACTGCGTCGGAGCGTTCGTCCCCGTAAACGTCGTGATCGGGAATGCCCCCAGCACCGCACCCGCCGGAGAGCCCGGAATCGAGATCCCAACCGCGCTCGCCGAGTACTGCGCCACCTGGTCCGAGTCGAACGTCGGTCCGTTATACCGCGCATACCCATACTTCAACTGGTTTACGAGATGCGACGTAAAGGTGTGCGTCTCTTCGATCATCCCCACGGCCGTCTTCGGTGCGTAGGCCTGCCCGTAGTTGTACGGCACCGGACCAACGTTGCGGCCGGCTGTCGCCTGTCCCACCGGGTTCGAACTCGCCTGCCGTCCCAGCGCCACCAACAGCGTCAATGTATCGTTCGGTGTTACAACATAGTCAATCCTGTCTGTGGTCGACCAGTTCGACAGCCCCGTCGCATTCGGCGAAGTGTAGTTGCTCTGTAGCGTCGAGCCGATCCCCTGCGGCAGAAAGCTCTGCATCTTCAACGCCACGGCCGAAAACTGGCTCGCAGGGATAACGTCCACTCCACTTGCCCCCGCCGAGCCCAGTACCGGATTTCCATTCGCTCCCGGAGTGCCCCCGTACACATACCCATAGCGGTACCGGCACGGCTGTCCAGAGACGCCCTTGTTCACATTGTGCGACGTGCAGGCGGCCTGGGTATTCGGATCGTAGATGCCACCGCTGATCACTCCCTGGAAGTTCCCGGCCTGCTGCGCTGCCGTGGGGAAGGTGATCTGCGTAGGCGTCTGGCTCGCATAGCGGAAGCCGTTGTAGTTGCCATAGGCAAACAGCTTCTCCTTCCATCTCCCAAACGGGACCAGTGGCCCGCTCAGATTGATCCCATACTCGTTGCTATGCTCGACCGGCTTAACCGGATGCCCCACAGCCAGATTCACCTGCGACCCAAAGAATCCCCAGGTATCGAGCGCCGTATTGCGGAAGAACTCATACACCGAACCGTGATACTTGTTGCCTCCCTGCTTGACCGTATAGTTTTGAATCCCCTGTCCTTCATAGATCGCCGAGTACCCGCTCGTCTGCACCTGGAACTGATCCACCGCATCCACCGAAATAGCCGTCCACACGAACCGCGGATCCCCATTGCCTCCCGCCCGCACAAACGGCAGCCCATCGATGTACACCGCAGAAACCCCGCCCCGGCTGCCGGACCCGTTCACGATCCCGGTATTGGTCGTCGCATTGCCGGTCGTGTTGTTTCCCTGCACCCCAGGCATCAAAAACGCGAAGTCGGTCGCCCGGCGCTGGTCCGCCTGGCCATACGCTCCCATCTCGATCGGCAGCGCTTCGTACATCTCGTTCTCCATCGTTGCCCCCAGCGTGGCATTGCTGGTCTCCAACTGTGGCGGCGCGGACGAGATCGTCACCGTCTCAGTCGACGCGCCGATCGTCAGCTTCGGGCTGAACGTCTTCGTCTCGAGCGCGTTCACCTGGACATTCTGTTGCGAAAGTTTCTCAAATCCCGCTGCCGTGATGGTTACGGTATAAAGTCCCGGGTCCAGCGTGGACACGCTGTAGTCTCCGGCTGGGGTCGTCGTCGTGCTTACATTCACGCCGGTCGCCGTATTGGTGATGACGACGGTCGCCCCGCCAATCACCGCCCCCGACGGATCCGCCACGATCCCGGTCACAGCTCCTTTGCCCGACAGCTGTGCATACGCGGGAAGACAGGGAACACAAAAGAGAAGTGGCAGCACCGCCCGAGCCAATCGGCGCACAAGCTTATTGTTCGGGAAGAGGCCGCTTGCCTGGGACTGACGAAGAGCGGGGCAGAGTTGATCCTTCATATCGCTGAACCTCCAAAGGGGTCGAACAAGGAAATGACCGGTCGCATCCCGGATCTGGTCTCGCTCTCATGGAAAATGACGACGGACAGGTTGGACCACCGGGTGTGCCAGCTAGACTGCTAGCTTGAGGCCAGCATTGTCAAGCACCATGTAGTTTTTTTTTGCCCACTGCTCCTCTTCCTTCAAAAGGACACGCCTGAGCCCCAGACCGACCCGAAACGGGTCCACCCGTGCAGGCGATTTGCCTCCATGGAGCCGCCAGTTCGCAGACGCCACCAAGCACCGCCTGGACGCCTGCGTATCGCTCATGCGACACCAAGCCAAACGGTGGTCGTACCTCTCGCAGCCCGCGAACCGACTCAATGCGATCCCGTCAAGCTCGCCGCAGCCGAGCCGCCGGCTCGGAGCGCACCCGCCCGAGCCCCGCAACGCCAGCTCATCGCTGATCGGCGATCCATCTTCTGAACGGGTGAAGACTTCAACGTCCCATCTGCTGGCTGATCCACTGCCGCAACTCCGGCTCTTCTACCGCTCTCCGTCGCGCGCAATCATCAATAGCATCTACGGTCTTGCTCAGCGTCCGTTCCGCCGCATCCACGTGGTGAGTCGAGAAGAAATCCCGGACCTCATCCCGCCGTTCCACCGTGCAGAAGCTCCCCGCCGCGCCGACTACGCGTACTCCAGAGTTCGTCGTGAACTGCCCCCGTACCGCCTTCCAGTGTTCCTGGATGTACTTCCAAGCAATCTCCTGCGTCTCTGTCCGCTGTAGTACGATCGCGAACAACACCCACGAATCCTGGTTTCGAACCTTGCCCGACGTGGCGTAATCAAGCGTTCGCAGGACCAGCTCCGGAGCCTGAAACCGAGCCAGCGAGTGCAGCGCATCCGACTTCAATCCCGGGTCCGTCGCATTCTCCGCCACCGTCTGCAGTTTGTCGTAGAGCGCCGCATCGCCGTTCTCCGCGGTGATGTTCACCGCTGCATCGCTTAGCGCCGGATCTGCCGGCTTTTTCCCTGAAAACGCCTCATTCGTCAGCACCCGCGCCTCGGCCAGCACGGCTGGGTCCTTCGCTGCGCCGAGCGCTTCGAACAGGGTAGTCCGCAGTTCCTGTTTGTTATAAGCCTCGTTTCGGTTGGGTTTACCCAAAGCCGCATACACCGGGCCAAACTGCTGCCGCACCAACGCATCCAGCCCGGCTGCATCGTCTCCTGTCGCAATCCTCGCTCGCACCTGCCCCAGCTTGCTCAACGTGCTCTCGATTACTGTCGCATCACCGTCCTGCTTCAGAGCAAGCACCAGGTCGAGGAAGTCCCCGATCTTCGCCTTCCCAGCCCGTACCAGCGCATACTCATCCCCTATCAGCCCAATCCGCTCCGGGGCCGTCAGCGCACGCTCCGCCGCCACCGTAATCGCCTTTTGCTGCTCTGCGGTATAGAGCGTCCGGTAGTATCCATGGTCGCCCGCATTCGCATACACAAAGGGCGCTCCCGCAGCAGCCGGCAGCGACGCGTCCTGCGCCGTCACTGCCTTGCAAGCCTGCCTGTCCTTCTTGCCATTCTTGGCATCCGCCTTCACGCAGACTGGAATCGTCCACTGCTGGTCTGCGCCGGAATCCTTCGCCCCCGAAAGATAGAACCTGCTTTGCGCTACGCCCGTACCGTTCAGCGTCAGCAGCGGAACTCCCGGCTGATCGATGAAACTCCCCATGATCCTGTCGACCGGCTGCTTCGAGTTCGCCGTCTGCGCGTTCCAGAAGTCCTCCGCCGTCGCATTGCCGTAGAGGTGCGCCTGCAGGTAGTTGTGAACTCCCTGCCGAAAGACCTCTTCGCCCAGATAGTTCTCCACCATGCCCAGCACCGCTCCGCCCTTGCCGTACGAGATCCCGTCGAACAACTCATTGATCTGGTCCGGCGTACTCGTCTCCCGCGCCCGGATCGCATGGGTAATCGGCTGCGCATCCAGGTTCAGCGTGGCGTCCAGCGTGGTCGCGTCATCCTCCGCGTAGTTCCACTCGGGGTGCCATTTCGCGATCGGCTTGGTCGACATCCACGTCGCGAACCCCTCGTTCAGCCACAGGTTGTCCCACCACTGCATCGTCACCATGTCACCGAACCACTGGTGAGCCATCTCATGCGCCACCACCGAAGCCACCCGCTTCTTCGCGTCGATGCTCCCATTTTTATCCACGAACAGGTCCGTCTCCCGATACGTAATGCATCCGAAGTTCTCCATCGCCCCTGCCTCGAAGTCCGGCAGGCCGATCAGGTCCAGCTTCGCCATTGGATACTTGATGCCGAAGTACTTGTCGTAATAGGGCAGAATGTACTCCGCCGCCTCAAGCGCAAAATGTGTGAACTGCAGCTTGTCCGGCGTCCCGCACACGCGGATCGGCACCCCATCCGCCTTGCCCGCCTCACACTGAAAGTCACCCACCAGGAACGCCACCAGGTAGGTCGACATCTTCGGTGTCTGTCCAAAGGTCAGCGTGTGCTTCCCGACACCGGCCGGCCGGTCAGAGACCAGCGGCCCATTCGCAATCACGTTGTCTCCGGCATCCACCGTCAGCGACACGTCGTACGTAGCCTTCAGCGCGGGCTCATCGAAACTCGGAAACGCCCGCCGGGCATCGGTCGCCTCGAACTGCGTCACCGCATAGTTCCGTGCCTTGGTCTTCGAGAGATAGAACCCCCGCAGCTTGTCGTTCAGGATCCCCGTATAAGCAATCGCAAGGCTCACCTTCCCCGCACCAAGCTCGGCTGGAAACGTGATCGTGGCCTGCTCCTTCGCCACGTCGTAGGTCACCGTTCCCGTCTGCCCACTCGCTGAGACGGAGAGCATCTCGATCTCCGCTGAATTCAGCGTAATCGTCCGGCTCGGCGCATCCAGCGTCAGGTCGATCGTCTCACTGCCCGCAAAGGTCGCTGCCTTCAGATCCGGCGTCAGCGCCAGCGTGTAATGCTCCGGATGCACGCCCGCAGGAAGACGCTGCGCCGCACCCCGCTGACTCGAGGTAGTCAGGGCAGTCAGGAAGAGAGCTGGGAGGCCAAGGCGAACAACAATACGTCGGAGGGAGTGGAAAGATTCGCGGGTCACCCCTCCAGCATACGACCATTTCCGATCTCTCTTACTGCCTGACCGCGACCGGGGTCGCACTGACGATCTGCTTCGAAGTTGCCAGGTGATACATCTGCGAGAGCTGTTGCCGGTAAGCATCCATCGGAGGCAGCAGCACCTGGGCCCGCCTTGCATCGAGCCCCGCCGGATCCTCAACTCCATACATCGCCATCGCGCCGTCCACTACCTTGAACTGCGATCCATACCGCTGCAGCTTTCCGCTCGCGATCAGCTCCTTGTCCACCACCAGCGCCAGCGACGATCCATCGATCTTCCCTTGGTCGGCGAGCTGTTCCAGCTGCGGCAGCAGCGTCCGCTGAAAATCGTGGTCCGCCGTATGCGTCAAAATCAACATTGCGGCATTCGAAGCATCGACGCCCACGAGGCGAATCGTAGGCCACCCCTTGGCATAGAAGATCTCCTTCAGCTCCGCCGTCAGCTCCCGATCCACCTCAGCGAGGGCCGCGCCAATCTTGACCCCGCCCTTACGATCCCCCCCTGCCCCGACTTGCTTGCTTTCTGGGTCAGCAGGGGAGGCCGCATCCGCTGGAGCCGTATGGAAACCCCGCGCCTCCTGGTCAGTCGCGCGCATCGCCATCAACTGGTCCCTCAGGGCCACATCGGTCCCAGGTCCGTTCTGCCGGATCAAAGCCCCGCGGCGCCTCTCCAGATCCAGCCGCCAATCGGCCTTCTGCGGTTGCCCCGCCGGAAGAGGTGCATCCTGAGCCGGAAGCGTCGCAACAAAGGGTCCGGCAAGCGACAGAAATATCAGCAAACCAAGCGCGGTGGAACTCGAGATCATACCTCCCAGTCTACCGCCCCGGTTTACCTCCCGGCCCACCCACATCTGGATATCCCTCCCACACGTCAGACCAACCGCGCCACCGTGACCCTCGCCGGAAACTCCTCCGCAATCTCCACCCCCAGCAGCCCCGCCTCCGCCGTAATTCGAGCCCAGTCCTCGGTCGTGAACGCGCGCCGAATGGAGATCAGAGCATCCGACACCACCACCGGATGCCATGGCGCCACCGCCGCCAACACGCGAAACATCCGATACGGATTGCGGTGCCGATGCAGGTCGTTGACAAACCATCCCAGTCGAGCTGTCGACTCCATCCACCGCAGAAACCGAACCAACTCCCCATCGCCCAGATGATGCGTAAAATGCGCGCTCAGGATCACGTCCAGCGGCGCCTCCGGAGTGTAAGCAAACACATCGCCCGTGACGTAACGAATCCGGGGCTTGCTTGGCCGGAACTCGCACCCGACTTCAATCGCCATGGGATTCAGGTCGAGCCCGGTCAGCTCCACCTCTCGCCCACGCTTCGCCGCCCATCCAGCAATCCGCCGCAACATCGTTCCGTCGCCGCAGGCCACATCCAGGATGCGCAGGGTCTTCCCCGGATTCTTCTCCGCGATCCTGTCCAGAAAGCGCAGCGTCGGACGATGCGCCAGCACCACCCGGCTCACGCTATCCAGATCCAGCATGCACCGCCTGTACTCGCCGTAGCTCGTCAGATCATCCATCGCCTCTACCAGATTTGCGCGCTCTGTCAAATCGGGAATCATCCCTCTACTCGCGCAGATCGCGGCCGGTCAGCCGGATGAACACCGTCTCCAGGCTCGTCTCGGTAATCGAAAGATCCCTCAGCCCATACGCATTGGCCACAGCCACAACCTCCGACAGCAGCCCGTCCACCCCATCCGCCAGAATACGAACGCCCTTCGGAATCTCCTCCACCGTCACGATCCCACGCAACCCGGAGAACTTCGCAATA
Source organism: bacterium (assembly GCA_026225095.1). Lineage (GTDB taxonomy): Bacteria > Acidobacteriota > Terriglobia > Terriglobales > Acidobacteriaceae > Edaphobacter. The sequence continues at coordinate 12,801 of JAMFSC010000269.1, read as the reverse complement.
ATCCCCGGAATTCGCTCCCGATCCACAAGGTCCAGCTCATACAACTTCTGCCCCCCCACCGAGGCCTTCAGCGCCGCCGGCGTATCCTGCACCAGGATCCTTCCATGATCGATAATTGCCACCCGATCGCAAAGCTCATCCGCCTCTTCCATGTAGTGCGTCGTCAGGACGACCGTGATCCCCTCCTGCCGCAATGCCCGCACCGCATCCCACATCGCGATCCTGCTCTGTGGATCCAGACCCGCCGACGGCTCATCCAGAAACAGCACCTTGGGCCGATGCGCAATCGCCCTCGCAATCTGTACCCGCTGCGCCAGCCCACCCGAAAGCTGTGCCGGATAGGCCCCCGCCCGCTCCGATAGATGGAATTGCTGCAGCAGTTCGTTCGTGCGTTCCCTCGCCTCTCCCCTGCTGAACCCGAAGTACAGGCAATGAAAGTTGATGTTCTCAAAGATGGTGCAGGATCGGTCCAGCGTGTTGTACTGCGGCACAACCCCGATCGAGCACCGCGCCATCGCCGGATGCGCCACCACATCCACGCCCGCAATCAAAACCCTTCCCGCCGTCGGCAGAGCCCGCGTCGTGCAGATGCTGATCGTCGTCGTCTTCCCCGCGCCGTTGGGACCAAGCAACCCAAACAGCTCTCCTGCCTCGACGTTTAGGTCAATCCCATCGACGGCGACGACCCGCAGCTTCCCTTCGTAGACTTTTCTGAGGCCGGATAGTTCAACAATCAAGCGCGGTTCCCTTCACATCGTCAGCCGCATCGTTCGGCACGTACGATCATAGGCAAACCAAGCCCATTTGAACACCTGCTCATTGCGATGCCGCCTTCTGAATCTCCGGCTCAACCTTCCCGCCGTCCACCACCGCGTCTCCCGGGCTAAGCACCACCAGGTCCCCCGCCTGTACCCCTCGCAGTATCTCCGTCGCCGACCCGATATCCCGCCCCAACACCAGCGACCGGAAGTGCGCCACATTGTCCTTGTCGATCACCACCGCCTGCGGCCCCGCCGAGCGTATCACCAGGGCATTCGCCGGCAACATCACCGGAGCCGTCGCACTCAGTGGCAGATCCAGCCGCACCGTCGCATACATCCCAGGGAGAATCCGCCCATCGTTCTTCAGGTCCACCTCCACCAGCAGCGTCCTGGTTCCGGGGTCGAGACTCTGGCTCGTCCGCGCAATCGTCCCGGAATACACCTGCCCACCCAACTCCCGGATCGCCACCTGCGCCGTCTGCCCCTGCCGCACCCCCACCGTGTCCTCCTGGGGAACATTGGCGAAGACCCGCACCGTATCCGACTGCGCCAGCGTAAACATCTGCTGAACCGAATTCTGGCTTCCCACAGAGATCAGTGACCCCGTATCGATCGCCCGCGAAAGAATAATCCCTGCAAACGGAGCCGTCACCCGCGAGAACGAAGCCTGCTCCGCCAGCGAAGCCACGTTCGCTTCGTTTGCCGCGATATTCGCCCTCGCAGCCGCAACTGCCGCCGCATCGGCAGAGGATTGCGCCCGCTTCTGATCCGCATCCTGCTGCGCCACCACGCCCGCTTTCTGCAACGACTGCCACCGCTGATTCGTGACCCCTGAAAGCTCGGCATTCGCCTGTGCCTGCAGCATCTGCGCCCGCGTCTGCGCGAGGGTAGCCTTCGCCTGCAGCAGAGACTGCGCCGTCTGCGGATCTTCGATCTCCGCCAGCAACTGACCCTTGCTCACGTGATCCCCAATGTCGACATACCGCCGCTTGATGTAGCCCGAAGTCCGGGCAAAGATCGTCGTCTGCGCAAATGCCTGGATACTCGCCGGCAGCTCAATCCGAGAACTTCTCTCGCCTCCAACCAGTCGAGCAGCGAGTACAACCGGAGGCCCACCGGCGGCCACAGCCTCCGCGCGCAGGTCCTCACGATGCCGCAGCTTCGGCAACAGGCCAAGGACCCCGGCCAGCACCAGCAAAAGAAAGAACCCAGCCGCCGCCACATAAGGCGACCGCCTGGGTCGAACAGCAACAGGATGCACGATCTGTGTCATAAACCCCTGGAATCTTCCCTATCGAATATGCAGCGAGAAACCGATCAAATACCAAACCAACCACACCGAACTTAGGAGCTGACCGCCTCCGCCATCTCCAACTCCACCACCGAATGTTTCCGTAACCGGCTATAGATGATCGGCACAATAAACAGCGTCGACACCGTTGCCACCACCAGCCCACCGATGACTGCCCGTCCCAGTGGCGCATTCTGCTCTCCACCCTCGCCCATTCCAAGCGACATCGGCAGCATCCCAATAATCATCGCCAGCGCCGTCATCAGTACCGGCCGCAACCTCGTCGTTCCGGCAGACGCCGCAGCGTCGAAAGCATTCATGCCCGTCGCCCTCTGGTCGTTGGCGAACGTCACCATCAGGATCGAGTTCGCCGTCGCCACCCCCACCGTCATAATCGCTCCCATCAGCGATGGAACCGAGAACGTCGTTCCCGAGAGAAAAAGCATCCACAGAATTCCGCAAGCCGCTCCCGGCAACGCCGTCAGGATGATGAACGGATCCAACCAGCTCTGAAAGTTCACCACCATCAGCAGGTACACCAGGAGCACCGCGAAGATCATCCCCAGAGCCAGCCCGGTAAAGGAGTCATGCATACTCGACACCTGTCCGCGGACCGATATCTGCGTCCCCGGTGTCAGGTGTTCGCGATAGTGCGCGATGATCCTGTCGATGTCGCTCCCGACAGCCCCCAGATCCCGCTCCTGCGTGTTCACAAACACGTCGAACACCGGCTGCACGTTGTAGTGATTCGTCACAGAGGGACTCGTCGTATGCTGCACCGCTGCTAGGTCGCTCACCACCTGCGGAGGCAGCGCCGCCGTCAACGAGCCCGCTTGCATCTGTCCCGGCATCTGCGCTTGGATCCCTCCGCCGCCTCCCCCCGCTGTCACCGGAATCGACCGCAGCGCCGCCACCGAATCGACCGTATACTGAGGGGCCTGCACCACCACCCCATAGCTCACGCCGTTATCCGGGTTCAACCAGAAGTTTGGCGTCGCCTGCCCGCTTCCCGAAAGCGCATACAGCATCGAGTTGGCGACGTTCGCCTCGGTCAACCCCGAGGTCAATGCCCTCGTCCGGTCCACATTCACATGCAGCTCCGGCGCATACACCACCTGGTTGATGTGCACATCGACCGCGCCCGGAACCAGCGCCACATCCCGCCGAATCTGCTGTGTCAAAGCATAGTTCTTATCGAACTGCCGTCCGCTCACCTGGATGTCGATCGGGGCAGGAAGCCCGAAGTTCAAAATCTGGTTCACAATATCCGACGCCTGAAAATAAAACACCACCTCCGGAAACTGCTTGTGCAGCACCTTCCTCAAACGCTGCCTGTAAGCCTCCGTCGGATGATGCTCCCGCGACAGCGACACCAGGATCTCCCCATCCTGCACATCCGTCAGCGAACCATCGCCGAACGCAAGGTTGAAGCTCCCGCTCGGAATCCCAATGTCATCCAGCACCATCGCCAGTTCGTTCGGAGGAACCTCCTGCCGGATGGTGGCCTCGACCGCGGCAAAGGTCTGTTCCACCTCTTCGATCCGCGTCCCCGGAGGCGTCCTCACATGCAGCCGGAACGTCCCCGCATCCACGGACGGAAAGAAGTCCTGCCCAATAAACGGAACGAGGCAGGCCGACAACGCCGCGAACAGCGCAAAGCAGCCCAGGGCGAACCCTGCATGGTTCAGCACCCAGAACAACATCCTCTGATACGCGACCCGCATCCGCTCAAACCCTGCGTTAAACCGAAAATGCACCCGCCAGATCAGGCTCGCCTCATGCCCGCCTGCCGGACGGTCGCTCACCCGTTCATCCGGCATCCCATCCGGAAACGGAGCGTGATGCTGGTACATCTCCACTTCGCTTGCCAGCAGAAACTTCACCATCGTCGGAACCAGCGTCCGCGACAGAAGATAGGAAGCCAGCATCGCGAAGACCACCGCCATGCCAAGCGGCGTAAACAAACTCTTCGCCGCACCTGACAGGAACACCACCGGCACAAACACGATGCAGATGGCCAGCGTCGACACGAACGCAGGAACCGCAATCTGCTGCGCTCCGTCCAGGATCGCCGGCTCAATCTCCTTGCCCTGCGCCAGGTTGCGATGGATATTTTCGATCTCCACCGTCGCATCATCCACCAGGATTCCAACCGCCAGCCCCAACCCGCCCAGCGTCATCGTATTCAGCGTCTGCCCCAGCAGCTTCAGCACAATCGCCGAGGTCAGAATCGAAAGCGGAATCGAGATCGCCACGATCACCGTCGAACGCCAGCTTCCCAGAAACAGCAGGATCATCAGCGCCGTCAGGCTGGCCGCGATCGCCGCCTCCCGCACGACCCCCTGCAGCGCCGCCTTCACAAACACCGACTGATCGAACAGCAGTGTAATCTTCAGCGCCGAGGGAAGCCCGGCCTGGATCTTCGGCAGCGCGATTCGCACCTTCTTCACAATGTCCAGCGTGGACGCATTCGCCGCCTTCAAAATAGTCAGAAACGCCGCCCGCTTGCCGTTCACCCGGACGATATTCTGCTGTACCGAGAATCCTTCATGAACCTGCGCGACGTCCTTCATCAAGACCACCGCGCCATTCGAGCTCTTGATCGGCAGCTCATTCAGCTGCGCCAGCACCGTCGGGCTCGCATTCGTCCGGACAATGTAGTCCATCGAGCCGACCTTCGCATCTCCCGCAGGAAGCATCAGGTTCTGCGCCGTCAGCGCCTGCACCACGTCCGCCGGCGACAGCCCCTTCGCATACAACTGCCCCACGTTCAGGTCCACGATCACCTGCCGCGCCTTGCCCCCGTAAGGCGACGGAACCTGCGCCCCCTGCACCGTGGCAAGCTGCGTCCGCACAAAGTTCAACCCCAGGTCATACAGATCCGCCTCCGACAGCGAATCGCTCGAAAGGACTGCCTGCAAAATCGGCACACTCGACGCGTTGAACTGCAAGATAAACGGAGGAGTCGTCCCCGGGGGCATCGCCCGCAGAATCGTCTGGCTCACCGCCGTAATCTGCGCCACCCCCGCCTCGATCTTCGCTCCCGGCTGGAAGAACACCTTGATGATCGAGATGCCGTTCACCGACTGCGATTCGATATGCTCGATATCGTTCACCGCCGTCGTCATCGCCCGTTCACTGATTGTCGTGAAGCGCTTCTCCATCTCATCCGGACTGGTTCCGCCATAGGTCCAGATCACGCTGACGACCGGAATATCGATCGTCGGAAAGATGTCCGTGCTCATCGTCTCGATCGAGAGCACGCCCAGAATAGCGATCAGCAGGCTCATCACAACGAACGTGTACGGCCGCCGCAGCGCCAGTCGAACGATCCACATGAACGAACTCCTCTCCTGCATCCAGCAGCCAATTCGCTGCGGACCAGGACACCCGCCAGCCCTCGGACAGACGCCCGCAGCCGCCAGATATGTCCTTCCACTATAGGTGTGCTTCTCTCGATTGCGCCATCCCCGCCGAGTAAGCTTCTAGGCGACGGTTCCCTTCACCACGATCTTTCCGAAGTGCTGCCCGGATTTCATCGTCATCAGAGCATCCCGCGCAGCCTCGAATGCAAACACCTCGCCAACCACCGGCCGCAGTCCCGCCCCGGCGATCGTCTCGTTCATCTCCGCGAACATGGTCTTCGATCCCACGTAGATCCCCTGTACCCGAAGCTGCTTCCGCAGGATCTGCGTCAGCGGAACCGCTCCCGTCGCCACCCCGCCCGAGAGCACGCCAATCTGTGCGATGAGCCCGCCAAAGCCCGCCGCCTCGAGCGACTGCGCAAACGTCCCCGCGCCCCCCACCTCGATCAGCCGGTTCACTCCCCGCCGTTCCGTCACCGTCGCCACCCACCGCGACCACTCCGGAACGTCGCGGTAGTTGCACCCCGCATCCAGCCCCAAGGCTGCCGCCCGCTCCAGCTTTTCATCGCTCGAAGAGATCCCGAAGATCCTCATCCCCGCCAGCTTCGCAAACTGCAACGCAAAGATCGATACGCCACCCGTCCCCTGGACCAGCACCGTCTCCCCGGCCCCTCCCGGACTCTCCGGCACCCCCGCATGGTGCAGCGCATTCCAGGCCGTCAACCCGGCGCATGGAAGCGTCGAGGCCTCCTCGTAGCTCAGATGGGATGGGAAGCGAATCACTCCATCCTGCGGCAGCGCGACATACTCTGCCAGCACCCCGTCCACATCGCCGCCCAGGGCCCCCTTCGAGTTCTCAGACGAAATAGCCCCATCCATCCATCGCTGGAAGAAAAGCGTACACACCCTGTCCCCGACCCCCACCGACTCCACCCCGGCTCCCACCGCGACGATCTCGCCCGCCCCATCCGAGCAGGGAATCCGTGGCAGCTCCATCTTCGGGTTATACCGCCCTTCCACCACCATCAGGTCACGGTAGTTCAAAGAGACCGCGTGGATCCGAACCAGCACCATCCCCGGCCCAACCTCGGGCATCGGCAGCGTCGTACTCTCCAGCGCCTCAACCCCAAACGTAGATATCCGATAGGCCTGCATGCGTCGTTGTCCTCAAATCTGTCTGTATCTCCGAAGGGACGCTCCGTCCCTCGCAAAAGTCTCGAACCAGCCCTTTCGGCGTGTTGGCGTAGAATAAACCCATGTCACGTGGGTGGGAGAGCAAATCCGTGGAGGAGCAGCAGTCCATGTCCGCCGATCAAGAAAAGACGTCCGCACAGAGCACCCAGGACGAAAAGAACCTCAAGGCCACCGCAACACGCGACGGAGCCCTCATCGAAGCCGACCGCAAACGCAAGCTGCAGGCCCTCGAGCTTCAGCGCGAGCGTGTCCTCTCCGAGCGGACCTCCAGCCCGCACCGCCGCTCCGCCCTCGAGAACGCCCTGGCCGACATCGAGGAGAAGCTGGCCGAACTCGGCTGGACGATCCACATGTAGTCGGGCGTTCGCTCTCTGCATCGATGCGAAAGCGCGGCCCTCAGCCCCGCCGATTGAAGACGTAAGAGTTTCCCTGGTCGATCGTCGTCATCACAATATTGTGGATATTCACGTGCGCCGGCCGACTGGCGGCCCACACAATAGCATCCGCCACATCCTCTGGCTGAAGCGGCGTGATGTTCTGGTATACCTTCGCCGCCCGCTCCATGTCGCCCCGGAACCGAACCTCGCTGAATGCCGTCTCCACCATCCCCGGGTCAACCGACGTCACCCGCACCGGCGTCCCCATCAGGTCCAGCTTCAGCCCCTCGCTGATCGCCTTCTCCGCCGCCTTCGTGGCGCAATACACCGCTCCGTTCGGATAGGTAATGTGTCCTGCTGTGGAACCCAGGTTGATCACATGCCCGCGCCCCCGCACGATCATCCCCGGAACCACCGCCCGCGTCACATACAGCAGACCCCGGATGTTGGTGTCGATCATCTCGTCCCAGTTCTTGTAATCGTCCTCATACACCTTCGCCAGCCCACGGCTCAGTCCCGCGTTGTTTACCAGAACATCGATCGCCTTCCACTCCTCCGGCAGCCCCGCCAGCGTCGCGTCCACAGCCTCACGATCCTGTACATCGAGCGAAAACGCGTGCACGTTCACCTCGTGTGCTGTACGCAGGTCGTCAGCCAGTTCTTCCAGCCGGTCCGCTCGCCGGGCACACAGCAGCAGGTTCGCCCCCTCAGCGGCAAATGCGCTGGCGGTGGCACGGCCAATTCCAGAGCTCGCCCCGGTGATCAAGGCAATGCGATCGCGTATCGAAGCCATAAATCGGTATCCTCTTCGCTAAAGTGGTCATGACACAGCAAAACCGCCCCGAGAGGCGGCTTTGCCCTGAAAACTTATTCTAGATCGGATTGCCTGTTGGTATAAAGTCGGGTGCCCCACCTTCGCGACACGTCTCATCGTCGCTAAGGTGGGGCGGACCGCCACGGTAGCCGACCCAGAACCCTGCACCTTCAGCGAATCTGCTCAGATCACTGCGGTGAACTGGCGGTAATACCGATCGCATCGCCCGAAACAACAAGCTGCACGCGCCGATTCTGAGCCCGCCCCGACGCCGTGCCGTTATCTGCTACCGGCTTCGCCTCCCCATACCCCATCGCCGAGATGTTGTTGATTGAAACCCCCTGGCTCACAAGGAAGTCCTTCACCGCGCCCGCCCGGTTCTCCGAAAGCTTCTGGTTGAAGTCCGGCGAACCGGTCGAGTCGGTATATCCCTCAACCTGCAGCTTCAGCCCCGGATAAGCCTGCAGAATCCCCGCAACCTTGGCCAGTGAAACCTGCGTATTCTGCTTCAACGTGTACTTGCCCGTGTCGAACAAAACATCGGACATATTCACGATCAGCCCACGCGCCGACTCGCTCGTCTGCAGCACGCTGTTCAACTGCTCTCGCAGCTTTTCGCGCACCGCATTGGCATCCTGCACACTCGCCGCAGCCTGCGTCCGAGCCGCCGCCGCATCCGCCTCAGCCTTTGCCCGCTCCGCGTCAGCCTGAGCCTTTGCCGCCGCCGCACGCTCCGCCTGCAACTGAGCCTGTTGCGCCTGCAGTTGCGATTGCTGCGCCTGCATCTGGGCCTGCTGAGCCTGCATCTGGGCCTGGTTCTTGGCGATCTCCTGGTTCTGCTCCCGCTCCGCCGCCTGCTTCCTCAGCGTCGAGATCCTCGCATCCTCCGCCCGCTGCACCGCCTGCCGAGCGTAGGTGATCTCCATCTTCCGGTCGCCATGCTTGTTGGAGTCGATGTCATCCGCGTTCCGCAGATCCTGCATCGCCTCCTTGATGATGTCCGGCGAGTACTTCTCCGCGCCCGCATTCATCGCGATCCGCAGCGCATTGTGCGCCTCGTACAACTCCAGCGGAGACTTCTCGTTCCGCGTAATCGGGTCCGCGACACTATGCGCCCCGTCCGTCTCCGCATAGGCCCCACGCGGCAACAACGAGAAGTGCGCGTTCACTTTTTCCAGTACGCCATTCGTCTTGTCTTGCAGAATAACGTTCTGCAACACCACCACGTCACTCGGCTGGGTCACCGAGAAGTATGGCTCCGCCGTCACGACCAGCCCGAACGACTGAAGGTTCGTCGTCACATTGATATTGTTTTTCGTCCCCGCCGGAAGCACCTCGCCCAGGTTCTGCGCGCGCCCATCCGGAGAGATCGCCCACAAGACATACGTCAGATACTCATGGCCGAATCCATTGGCCGGCGTCAACCCTTCAAACTTCGCTTCGATGGTGATTCCGCCGCGTTCGCTCTGCACCTTCGCCTCGCCCTTCGCCCGGGGAAGAAGCGTGGTGCCCTCGAAGCCAATATGCGTCGCACTGCTCCGATGCAGGTAGTTCACCGCATCCAGATCACGCTGTACCACCTTCACCCGGTAAAGGTAGATCCCATCCTGCTGCTTCACGATCGGACCAGCCGGCTGAGAGGTGGGGTTCGGTTCCTGTGCCTGGACAGCAGGGGTAAGAAAAAAGGGGGTTGCGCTCAACAAGCCGCAGATCATAAGGCGCGGGACCATACGTCCGGGATTGAATCGTTGGATATTCATCGTTCTCCTCTAGCCGCCGAAGCGTGAGGGAACGCGATCGATTCACGCACCCGCTACCCGGCTCACTAAGTCCGATGCCTTGCTTTTCGCAAAGGTAGTCCGGCGTGAGCGGGGGCCTGCGGGCAATTCATAGTACTTTTGGGTGAAATGCCCCATCGCCTCAAAGCAAAGGGGCACTTCCGATGGTCAAAGTTACGCGCTGTGCTGATACTGTGTGGCGCTTGTGCGTTGAACGAAGTGATACGGTGGCCACGGCCCGGAGAGCTGCATGCTGCACTCCTTCAACTGCTGCGTCGCCGACGAATACTTGTTCTGGTACCGCTCGATCGTCTTGTTGTCGATCAGGTGGGCGATGTCCAGCAGCATCTTCCCCGAATCGGTCCGCTTGCAGGTAATCTCCTCCTCGATGGGGAGGAACATGCGATGCATCTGGACCGAAAGTGCCCTCGCCTTGGACTGGCGCTCCCGCTGCCGGCTCGCGCTCTCACGCAGGCTCGTCAGATACTGCTGCCCAACCGTCATATCCCGCGCCGAGTTGCCCGGACACGTATCATCCACAAGCACCTTCAGATGCATCTCCGCCTTGCCCCGCAGACGTTCCACGTTCGCCAGGAAGTGTCTCTGGTTCGACCGAACCGACCGCCGCAGACTATCGTCATCGGCGAACGTCGTGCCGAACCGGAAGGGAAGAACCGTCGTAAGTTTGAAGCAGTCCGAGACCACACGGGCATGGTCGCGAGCAAACTTGCTATCCATTGCTCGCATCTCTTCGTCAGAGTGTTCAGAGACGATGACCGCGAGGTCGCTTGCAGGAAAGAGAAAGGTCTGGTTTCCGAAGAGGCCGGAAACACCGGTGAGTGGCATCGGACGACGATGGCGGCAAAGCTCCGGAAAAGCCTGCCGTTCCGCTACGCAATAGGCATACCAAGACATGACAGTTCGCTCCAGCCAGATCGCTCAGGAATTTACCTGGCGAGGAATGTGTAATAAAAGATGACCTTAGTTTCGAACCTCTACGCCTCTGGCATATCCGGTGAAAATCGTGAACTTTGCCGAGTGCGAAACGGATACTAGTCCACGAAAGCAACAATTGGCAACACAAACTTAATGGCCATTGTGATATCGGTTTTAATTCTCAACCTGTATGCGATAAGTCCGGCATTTACAGGGTTTTAGCCATGGCACTTCCGCCCACTTCAATAGGTCGGACCACTTACAAGCCTGGCTTGGGACTTAGAATTTAGCTCTTCGGTGGTCGCCGACCCGACGTCTGACCCTCGTCGGCTCTATTTGTTCCATCCTCTGCGACGGAAGTGGCCCCCGCGCGATCCTTCCACGACGGAGGATTCGTTTTATCCTTCTGCAACTTCTCCGTTGGCAGGTCCTCGGGGCTGGAGATGCCAACCAGGCTCAGCATTCTGCCAATCAATCGGACGATAGGATTCAACGGGCTCTCCTCACAACACGAATTCCAAACTACGTTATTTTCGATAGTATGACGAAGTTCCTGCGCCACGCCCTCACGATGACATCGCTGTGTCTCTCACTAGCCTGCCAGGCCCAGCACGAACCAGCGAAGCCGGAGCCTGATGTCCTCATCTTCACCAACGGGGATCAACTGAAGGGTACGCTCGAACGCGGCATTGGTGGAAATATCGTCTTCAAAAGCGACATGGCCGGAGAGATCACCGTCTCCCTCGACAAGGTCAGGGAACTGAAGGTGGCTGGCCGCTTCGCCGTCCTCAAGAAGGACATTCCCCCCACCCGTCAGCCCGTCGTCCCCGGTTCCATCGCCGTCGAATCCGGAAAGCTCACCGCCACCACCCCCTCCGGCGCCAGCGAAACCCTCCCCGTCAACGATGTCGCCTACCTCGTCGACCAGAAGACCTACCAGCAGGACATCGCCGCCAAACCCCGTTTCTATCAGGGCTGGAACGGCTCCATCACCGGCGGCGCCAGCATCCAGCGCTCCACCTCGAATGGATCCACCTACACCGCGGGCATAGCCCTCATCCGCACCGTCCCCGTGGTCTCCTTCATCCCCACCCGCAACCGTACCACTGTGGACTTCACCGAGACCTATGGCAAGATCACCCAGCCCATCATCCCTCCGACCCTTCCCCCCGTCCCCGGCCAGCCCACCACCACCGTCGCCCAGACCAGCATTCTCCACGCCGACGCCGAACGGGACGAGTACTTCTCGCCTCGCTTCTACGTCCTGGCCGAAACCGCCTTCGACCACAACTTCTCCCAGGGCCTTGACCTCCAGCAGATCTTCGGCGCCGGCCTTGGCTGGACCCCCATCAAGACCGGCCTCCAGCAACTCGACCTCAAGCTCGACGGCCACTACGAAAAGCAGCAGTTCAACCAGGAGACCAGCCCCGGGACGCCGAATCAGAACCTCATCGGCTCTACCTTCGCCGAGGCCTACCATCGCGCTCTCCCCCGCAGACTCGTCCTCACCGAGACCGCCAACATCCTCCCCGCCTGGAATAACTTCAACGCCTACTCCGCCAACGTCTCGGTGACGCTGGCCGCTCCCGTCTTCCGCCGCCTCAGCCTCAATCTCACCTCAACCGACAACTTCCTCAACAATCCCGCCCAGTTCTACAAGAAAAACAGCTTCCAGTTCCTCACCGGCATCACCTACACCCTCCGCTAAGCCATAGATGAACATCCTTTTCGTTTGCAGTCGAAATCGCTTGCGCAGCCCTACTGCGGAGGCAGTCTTCTCCGGATGGGACGGAGTGTCCGCTGCTTCCGCCGGCACGAGTCCCGACGCCGAGGAACCCGTTTCGACTGACCTCATTCTCTGGGCAGACGTCATCTTCGCTATGGAAGCCATCCATCGACGAAGGATCAACGAGCGTTTTGGCGCCATACTCCGTGGAAAGCGCGTCGTCGTTCTCGGGATTCCCGACCGGTACGGCTACATGGAAGTGCGCCTGATCGAAATCCTCAAGCAGAAAGTAGGCAGGCACCTGAAGATTTCCGTGCATGACTTGTCAAGTCTTCACACGTCGAACGAATGACAAGTTGAAAACCAACGATCTGTCTCCTTAGCCCGAGACCCGCCGCGGGATGTTCTAATAAGAAGATGGCCTCCGCCGCGCAACGCGCCGGCCGCCATCGCAGCGCCAAGCAGCATGAAGCAGGGGAAACGGTTGATGTCTGGAAGGTTTCGGAAGATGATGCATGTGCGACGGCTCGCGGCAACCACGCTGGCCCTGATGATTCTC
>JAMFSC010000268.1 GCA_026225095.1 bacterium | reverse complement strand
TCGTCCTGGAGGAGGCTCGTGAGGTGGTCGTCCGGCCACGGGCGCGGGCGATCGAGGTCGAGACGGTGGACCCGGTTGTAGCGGTTCCGCCCAGGGTGGCGCGGACTTCGAGTGCGGGGTTGACGGTTCGGCTGTATGAGGATGTGGGGCGCGGGGCGTTCGAGGGTGGGACGCGGGTGGAGCAGGTTCAGGTCGGGATCGATCCGGACGAGAGCATGGTGCTGGATGAAGAGATTGCCTTTCGCGCTTCGCCGACCTTTGAGCTGGATCAGCCGAGCGTTGCGATTCCGGGGAATCTGCTGGAGTTTCCGCGACAGCTGGTGGCAACGCGGAGGGCGCGTCCGCGGTATGCGGAGGGACCTCTGCGGGACGAGGCGGAGGGCCGCGCGGACAGTGCGCAGCTGAGGATCTTCGAGGTCGAGCCGGACCAGATGAGCTCGGCTCCGGTGGTGGAGTCGGCGGCGCCGGAGTGGTCTTCGATCTGGCTGGACGCGCTGGCGAAGGAGGTGCAGCCGGAGGTGGTGGAGGCGTCGCAGTTCTCGGCTGAGCTTCGGCCGCAGACGGCGCGGCTGGATCGGCGGGCGATGGCGGCGATGGTGGATGGATGCGTGGTTGCGGCGGGGACGGTTGCATTCGCGACGCTGTTTGGGTGGTATGCCGCGGAGCTGCCTACGCTTCCGGTGGCCGCGATGGGAGTGTGCGGGGCGCTGGTAACCCTTCATGTTATCTATCAGATGCTCTTCTTTACCTTTTCCGAGTCGACGCCCGGGATGCGTTATGCGCGGATTGGCCTGTGTACGTTCGGCGATGAGAACCCGACGCGATCGGCGATGCGGAGGAGGATCTTCGCGGTGCTGCTGGCGGTGTGTCCGCTGGGGATGGGGCTGCTGTGGGCGTGCCTGGACGAGGATGGGCTCGGCTGGCATGACAGGATCTCGCGGATGTATCAGCGTTCCTATTAAGGCCACAACGCGGGCCTTTCGGGGGGCGACTTTCCGGTTAGGGGACTCCTGCTCGAGATGATGCGAAAGGGGCGGCTGCGGATTGACAGGGTTCGAGTATCCTGTTTCCAACTGTGCCCCTTCATCGACTCACGACGCTGCCCGTTTCCCTGACGACCCACCAGCAGATTGGCGCCACAGTACTGGGGGGGGTCATGGTGGGTGTGGTTATCTGGCTGGTGACTCGTCCGAAGGGACCGACGCCCGAGGAGATTGAGCGGAAGCGGCGGGAGATGCTGGCGAACTCGGGCAGGATGACCGATGGGAGCCTGATCGACGCGAGCGCACTGGAGGGAAGTTACGTGGACGAGATGGGGCGAGCGCCGGGGCAGGCCCCGCCGCAACTTCGTTTTCGTTACAGGATTGCGGGTGTGACCTATGAGGCGGTGCAGGATGTCTCTGCGCTGCCGGATCTGGTGCAGGACCTTCGTATGGAGCTTCCGGTGCAGGTGCGGTACGACTATCACAATCCGGCGAACTCCATCGTGGTGGCGGAGAGCTGGAGCGGGTTGCGACGGCGGACGGGTGGCGGTAAGCCGGGGGATCCAACTGGGGAAGAACGAAGCGCCAACCGCCTTCGGGGATGAGATAGAGGGCGGAGGGCGGGCGCTGGGACGGAGTTAGAACTTCAGGGGTTGGCCCTGGATGGTTTGCTCGAGAAGGGTGTGGACGTTGAGTTGCTGCCAGGGGCCGGAGATGGTCTGGGGCTGGGTCTGGCCGGGTTGGTGGATGACGAGGGCGGGGCGGGTGTCGAAGATGTCGTGGGAGGCGGCGTCGTCTTCTTCGGTCCAGTCGGGGTGCCAGTCCCAGGTGTCGACGCGCCAGGAGTGATCGCCCTGGACGATGAGGGTGGTCTTGTCCCAGCGGGGGGAGGCCTTCAGGATGGTGAGGATGGAGCTCATCTCGCGGTCGGCGAGGGCGAGGTTGTCGAGGTAGGAGCTGTCGCAGAACTGGGTGTAGTCGTCGTCGATGCGGGACCAGATGTTGGGGCTGTGGGGGGTGGCGAGGTGGAGGAAGATGAAGTCGGCCTGGTCGGTTTTGAGGAGCTGGAGGGCGTGGCTCTCTAAGTCGATGTGGGTTTTGTAGCGCTGGCGGACGTCGAAGGTGCAGAGATCGCGGTCGGCGCGCGCGGGGGCCTTGGCCTGGCGGACGAGGTGCTGCATGGGGGTGAGGATGTTGCGGCCGAAGGAGGCGGACTGGGTCATGGGGCCGTCGAGCATATCGTGGTTGGTCCAGAAGCAGTCGTCGATGGAGTCGCCGTAGGTGGTGCAGTAGGGGTTGTACCAGCCGACGACGGCGGTGCGCCATCCGGCTTTTTTGGCGTCTCCGAAGATGGTTCCGGAGCCGTCGAGGGGGAGTTTGCCGTGGACCCCGGCGTAGTGGACGCGGAACTGGTTGTTGAAGTCGTAGCGGAAGTCTTCGACGATTTTGCCGGTGAAGAGGGTGGGGACGATCTTGCGGGTGAAGTAGCCGATGGGCTGGACGTCGGTGAAGAGGGTGGACTGGTTGCGGAGTTCGTCGAAGGCGGGGAGGTTGAGGTCGCGGGCGCGGTGGTCGTAGACCTGGTCGTGGGAGAGTTCGTCGAAGATGACCCACACAATGAGAGGGTGTTGGCGGGGGGGCTGGGGTGAGGTGCTCCAGGTGGCGGCTTGCTGCTGGGGGCCGGGCTTCCAGGTGGCGACCCAGAGGAGCTGCAGGATGGCGCTGATGGCGAAGAGGCCGAAGAAGACGCAGATGGCGCTGCCGATGCGGAGGGTCTCGCGGTACCAGCGGGGGAAGCGCTGGCGCAGGAGGAGGAGGATGGCGATCCAGATGATGGAGACAACGAGGACGGTACCGGCCTCGATTCCTCCGGGGAAGAGGTAGCGGGTGCGCTCGAGGAGGTACGGCGGGATGAGCATGGCGAGGAGCATGCGGACCCAGCGGTAGAGGCCGGTGTGCTGGAAGGGCACGACGAGGGCCGCGAGGAAGAGGCCGAGGATGAGGATGTCGGCGATCTGGGCGAGGCAGATGGCGGTGAGGGGGAAGGGGACGTGCATGCGCACGTCGGAGCCGCCGCCGAGGAGTTCGCCGTAGTTGACGACCAGGATGAGGGAGGCGATTCCGACACACTGGAGGAGTTTTTTGAGCATGGGGTCTGGGGGTGAGACGCGGGGATGGACGTGCGGGTTTCAAGGGCTTTGTCCTGCCGGACGGGCCCACTGCGCGTGGGGCGGTCACTTCGTGACTTGTATACCAGCTTTGCTGGGTGCTCCCGATGGTCGCAAGCGGAGTTTCGTGGCGACCATCGGGAGGGCCATGCGACGCTCTTGACATGTCACGAAGTGACCGCCGCCCGCGCAGGGCGATGTTGCTTTTAGAATGGCGGCATGGATATCAAGCGGGTTGGCTCGCAGGCGTCGGGCAAGGGTCCGGCGGAGTGGTTCACGGGAACGGTTCGGATCGATCCGCTGTTTCAGGCTCCGGACCCGGCGTTGGTGGCAGGGGCGAGCGTGACGTTTGAGCCGGGCGCGCGGACGGCGTGGCATACACATCCGCTGGGGCAGACGCTGATTGTGACGGCGGGATGTGGATGGGCGCAGCGGGAGGGTGGGCCGGTCGAGGAGATTCGTCCGGGGGATGTGGTTTGGTTTGCGCCTGGGGAGAAGCATTGGCATGGGGCGGCTGCGACTACGGCGATGACGCATCTTGCAATTCAGGAGCGGCTGGAGGGGAAGGTGGTGGAGTGGATGGAGCATGTGACGGAGGAGCAGTATCGGCGGTGAGGGTTAGTCGGCGCTTGTCGGCTCAGTGTGGGACGGGTTGGCTGCGCGATCGTCGTCTCCCAAACACCGTTTCAGCGAAGGCAGCAAAGCGCCACCGCCAACACCGATTTTGGACAGCGGGCTGCTACAGCTTATCGTCTTCGTTTCTTGCGGGCCTTCGTGAGCCTTGCGCGTTTCTGCACGAAGGCAAGTCTGCCCGGTGAACCGGGCGGGCAGTACGGCACTCGTGGCCACATTTTATCGAAATCATAAGGCTTTGGTTTGTCGTCCATTTTTTCCTCCTGCGGCGATTATCCTGCTTCGGAGCAGGCAGTGGATTCGCTAAGACAGAATTCTTTTCGTGGTCACTTCTTAGGTTCCGGAGGGCAGGCTGGGGGTAGGTGTAGCGACTTGCGGAGCCAAAGTGTATGTCGCGCTTGGGCATGGTCGGGCTTCCTGCGACTTACTTCGAAACTGCTCACTTGCGCGGTGTGAGATGGCGGTGCGGCGGGGTGGTTGGGCCGCTTATAATAGCCTATGGCACACGATCCTATGCTCATTTCGACATCCGTTCCGGAGGTTCCGGGGACGGGTGTGCCGGATGTCGTGGGGGCGGGTGGGGTGAGTGGATCGGGTTCTGAGGCTGGGATTGAGATGGAGGCGGCGCTGCCTAAGAGGGTGGCGATGGTTCCGGTGGCGGGGGCGCTGAACGGGACGGCTTCGGGCGTCGCTTCGGGGGAACAACAGGGTGTGCGGGATCTGGATGAGCCGAGTGGGAGCTTTGTGGCTCCTCCTCCACCGATTCCGGAGGTTGGGGACTCTTCGGCGGTGCATCTGGCGGGGAGTTCGGTGGCGGCTATCCAGGCGGTGGATGAGAAGTTTCGGCATCTGCTGGATACGGTGCGGCAGAATCGGCCGGGGGATGATCTGGAGATTATCCGGAAGGCGTGGGAGTTTTGCCTGCTGCAGCATGAGGGGCAGAAACGGGCGAGTGGGGAGCCGTATGTGATCCATCCGCTGGAGGTGGGGCAGGTGCTGGCCGAGCTGAAGATGGACTCGACGGCGATTGCGGCGGGGCTGCTGCATGACGCGGTGGAGGATACGGATGTGACTTCGCCGGAGATTGCGGTGAAGTTTGGCGACCAGGTGGCGCATATCGTCGAGGGCGTGACGAAGCTGGACAAGATCAAGTTTGCGAATCGGGAGGATCACCAGGCGGAGAATATCCGGAAGATGCTGCTGGCGATGGTGACGGATGTGCGGGTGGTGATCATCAAGCTGGCGGACCGGCTGCACAATATGCGGACGCTGGAGCATTTGAAGCCGGAGAAGCAGCAGAAGATCGCCAGGGAGACGCTGGATATCTATGCTCCGCTGGCGCATCGGCTGGGGATGGGCAAGCTGCGGGGGGAACTGGAGGATTTGGCGTTCCGGTACACGGACCCGTATGCGTATGAGCAGGTTTCGACCGAGGTGGATGCGCTGCGGGGGCAGGGTGAGACGTTTCTGGCGGGGGTGGTGAAGGAGCTGGAGGCGAAGCTGAAGGAGTATGGGATCCAGGGGCGGGTGGAGTCCAGGATCAAGCGGCTGTATTCGATTCAGCAGAAGCTGGAGTCGCAGAAGATTCCGGTGGACCAGGTGTATGACCTGCTGGCGATCCGGGTGATCTGCAATACGGTTCAGGATTGCTATGCGCTGCTGGGGCTGCTGCATAGTATCTGGCGGCCGGTTCCGGGGCGGATCAAGGACTTTATCGCGATGCCTCGGCCGAATCTTTACCAGTCGCTGCATACGACGCTGATTGCTCCGGGGGGGCACCAGTTCGAGGTGCAGATTCGGACGGAGGATATGCATCGGATCGCTGAGGAGGGGATTGCGGCGCATTGGAAGTACAAGGCCAGCGACAATGTGACGGCCAAGGACGAGCAGAGGCTGGCGTGGGTGCGGCAGTTGATGGAATGGCAGCGGGAGATGACCGACCCGAACGAGTTCATGTCGACGCTGAAGATCGACCTATACCCGGAGGAGGTTTATACCTTTACTCCGAAGGGTAAGGTGGTTGTTCTGCCTAAGGACGCTAGCCCGATCGACTTTGCGTATGCGATCCATACGGAGGTCGGGAATACGACGATTGGGGCGAAGGTGAATGGGCGGATCGTTCCGCTGCGGACGCGGCTCAGGAACGGCGATATCGTCGAGATTTCGACGCAGACGGGTCATGCTCCGAGCCGGGACTGGCTGAGCTTTACGAAGAGCTCGCGGGCTCGGAACAAGATCAAGCACTGGCTGAATGAACATCAGCGGGAACGTGCGATCGAGATTGGGAAGAAGCTGCTGGATCGTGAGGCGCGGAAGTTCAAGATGGCGCTGAGCAAGTATCACGAGGCGGATTATGACAAGGTCGCCGCGGAGTATGGGCTGGGGACGCAGGCGGAGTTGCTGGCTGGGGTGGGGTTTGGGAAGTACTCGGCGCGGCAGGTGCTGAATAAGCTGGAGCCGGGGTCTACGCTGGCGGCCGAGGCGCCGGCGGCGGAGGGTGGCGTCGGGAACGTCGTTGGGCAGATGTCTGACGCGGTGAAGCGGGTTTTCTTTGGCAAGGGATCGGACTCGCTGCAGGTGGAGGGGCAGGACGATCTGCTGGTCTACCGGGCTCGATGTTGCAACCCGATTCGGGGCGAGGAGATTGTGGGGTATGTGACGCGGGGCAAGGGCGTGGCGGTGCATGCGAGGTCTTGTCCGAATGTGCAGAATCTGCTGTATGAGTCGGATCGGCGGATCCAGGTGGAGTGGTCGTCGCCGCCGACGGAGCCTGGAACGGTGAAGGCGCAGACGTATCCGGTGAAGCTGACGGTGCTTTGCGACGACCGGACGGGGATGCTGAAGGAGTTTACGGCGATCATCTCGGACGATGGGACGAACATCCGGAGTGTGGATACGAAGCCGACGGCGGATGGGAACGCGGTGGTCGACTTTGTGGTCGAGACGGTGGACCTGCGGCATCTGAACCGGCTGGTTTTGAACCTGCGCAAGGTTCCCGGGGTGCGGGATGTGCATCGGGTGCAGAAGATCTAGCCGGAGATAATCAAGAGCGAAGAGGCGGAGCAGGGGTCTCTCGTCCTGGGGCATTCGCTGGTTCGCTGGCGGGAGCAGTTGGATGGGGAGGATCCGCGATGGTTCCCTTGCCAGCGTTCGAAGCAGAGTTGAGATCGGTATGTGGCTGTGTTCTGATCTAGGACATTTGCCTGTATCGACTCCGAGGGTAAAACTTTACACTCCTGTCACAATCAGATCTCATCTCTCGTTCCGCATAGAACCGAAACTTCTCCTCCCCCTCTCGTTGCGAAGATCGCAAGCTGATGTAAATAAAAACGATAAGCCCGAAAAGGGCGAGCCGGGTAGCGCGACGATGGTCGCGCTCGCCAAGCGCTGCATGACGAACTCAATCAGGAGCCGCCACCAATGAGATTACGCACCGTTTTGTATAGCCTCTTCGTACTTCTTGTGAGTTGTTCGATTGCCATGGGGCAGACCATCACCGGTTCTGTCACCGGCACCGTATCCGATGCCTCGGGGGCTGCCGTCGGGGCGGCCAAAGTCACTGCCACCAACGTAGACACAGGCGTTCAGACCACGACCACGACGAATGGCGATGGCGTCTATTCGCTTCGCTTCCTCCAGATCGGCCACTACAAGATCTCCATCGTGGCCCAGGGATTCGGCACCTCTACGGTAGGCCCCTTCAATCTCGAGGTTGGGCAGGAGGCGAAGGTAGACGGACGGCTGAAACTTGGCTCGGTGAATGAAGTCGTGGAGGTCACGACCGCCGCTCCCATCCTGAACTCGGAGAACCCGAGCACCGGCACCTCCATCACGGCGGAGCAGGCGACGGAGCTTCCTCTGCAGGCGCGTAATTTTTCCTCGCTTACCACGCTGGTAGCCGGCGCGGTCGCGACCACGCCGGCGAACGCAAACAACGTGGGACGTCCTACGTACAACAGTGGCTTCTTTGTGAACGGCAACCGCGAGCAGACGAATAACTACACGCTCGATGGTGTCGATATCAACGATGCGATCGATAACTACATCAACTACAGTCCCAATGTCGATGCGATCGGCGAGCTCCGGATCATCAGTGGGAACGCCACGGCTGAGTATGGCAACGCCAACGGTGGCCAGGTCGTCATGGTGACCAAGAGCGGAACCAACATCTTCCACGGGAACGCGTTCTGGTTCCTTGAGAACAACAATCTGAATGCGAATAGCTGGTCGAACAAACACACCGCGGATCGCAACGCGATCGGCGCCGTGCCCTCGCTGAACCGAAGCATCTTTGGCGGCACGTTCGGTGGTCCGGTCTTCAAGGATCGGCTCTTCTTCTTCGTGGATTATCAAGGGGCGCGTCAGCATAGCAGCAGCACGGAGGGTGACAATGTGGCTACCGCTGCCATGCGGAGCGGGTTCGTCCCGAACACCGGCAAAACCGTCGCGATCCTGAATCCAGTCGCGAAATATCTGTTTGCGCATCCGGAGATCTATCCGCTGCCGAACACTTCAGACCCGGCGAATAACTATGTCGGGAGCAAAGCAAGTGCCACGACCAACAACCAGGGTGATATCAAGGTTGACGGAAAGCTCACCGCAAGAGACAACCTCTCGGGTCGCTTTACGATCGGACGGGAACAGGATGGCGACAGCAGGGTATCGATTCCCACGAGGCTGGGTGGAGCCAACATCAGCCCCTACACCGGTTTCTCGGTCAACTGGACGCACGTCATCTCCACGCAGGTCATTAACGAGGCGCGTGCTGGGTTTAGCCGTGGCCGTTTCAGCAACCTTGTCTCTGATCCTGCGGGCAAGCTCGGACTCGGGGCGAATAATGCACTTGGTATCCCCGGGGGCCAGATTGCACCTGGTATGACAGCATTTAATATCTCTGGCAACCAGCTTGGCAGTCCGACTGGCTCCTCTCCCGCTTTCGGAGGACAGGGAGTTCAGAATGACAGCCTTACCAATGCCTTTACCTATGGCGACAACGTGAGCTGGCAGCTTGGCCGGCACACCGTCAAATTCGGCGGTACGGCCATTCGTTATCAATCGAACCGCAACTACTCCGGCAATGACGGTGTGCTTGGACACTTCGACTATGACGGCACCGCCACCGGCGACGGATGGTCGGACTTTCTCCAGAACAAGGCGAACGCCTTTGGGCAGGGATCTTATGTCTCGAAGTGGGGACAGCGGCAGTGGCGCGATGCTGTCTTCTTCCAGGACGACTGGAAGGTGACGACGGACCTGACGCTCAATCTCGGCATGCGCTGGGAATGGGATCAGCCCCTCTACGAATCGCACAACAAGGAGTCGAACTTCAACATCGCGACGGGCGTGATCACGATCGCCGGACAGAACGGAGCGAGCCGCGCACTCTACCAGTCCTTCTCCAACGGATGGATGCCACGCGTCGGCTTCGCATATTCACCTTCGCCCCTCAAGGGACGCTTTGTTGTGCGGGGGGGATATGGAATCACCAACTTCCTCGAAGGAACCGGTGCGAATCTCCGGCTCACCCTCAATCCTCCGTTCTTCAGCAATTCCGCGGGCCACCAGAGCGGAAACAGCCCTTACTTTCAGACCCAGTCTGGATTCCCCCTTCCCAGCTCGAGCAACATCTGGTCTGGAAACGTTCGGGCCTGGGATCCGAGCCTGAGGCCTGCTCTGATTCAGCAGTTCAACCTCACGACGGAGACCGAACTCGACAACAATACATCGCTTGTCATCGCCTACCTTGGTCAGTCCGGGAACCATCTTGTGGATCCGCGCGAGGGGAATCAAAGGCACTGCCTCACCTGCCCTTTGCCAATCGATACGCTTTCTGCACTCGCCCCGTTCTCTGCGTCTTCACCCAACCCGCAGATCTCGCAGATTTCGCAGATCAGCTATACCGAGTCGCGGTCGAGCATGAACTACAACTCACTCCAGGTCACAGGGCGTCGTCGCTTCAACCGTGGCTTCGAGTTCCTCACGAACTACACATGGAGCAAGGGCCTGACGAACAACCTTGGCTACTATGGTGGTACGGGCTCTTCGCAGAGCGCGTACTGGCAGGATGCCTATAACGGTGCGGGAGACTATGGGCCTGCGTTCTTCGATGCGAAGCATCTGTTCACGTTTGCCGGGTACTACGAGCTTCCAATCGGCCGCGGTCGCCTCGTAGGTAATAGCATGAACCGCGCGCTCGATGCGGCGGTTGGCGGATGGAAGGTTGGCGCAGTCACGAGCCTTCACTCCGGATTCCCTTTCACGGTGAGTTCGCCGGGAAACTACAAGGTCAACCAGCGTGCAGACCGTGGCAATCACTATCGCAAGCTGGTTGTACGGAATCGTACGATCGATCAGTGGTTCGGGAGCGATCCTTCGGCAAAGGCCTGCGACAAGGATTTGAACGATGGGGTTTGCGCCTATGGGCAGGAGAGCACGACCGGGTTCGGCACCGCGTCGGTTGGTTCGGAACGCTCGCCCGGGTTCAAGAATCTCGACGCGAATCTGAGCAAGTCGTTCAAGTTCATGGAAGGAACAGATCTTCAGTTCCGCGCGAACTTCTACAACGTCCTCAACACGGTGAGCCTCGCGGCTCCGCAGAACGATATCTCCTCCAGTACATTCGGTCAGATCACAGGAACACTCTCGACCGAACGGCAGATCGAACTTGGGTTGAAACTATCGTTCTAGGAAAAACCAAAGTCCTTGCCGTGTAAGCTAATCGCAGATGCTCGAAGCGCCTCTTTCTCATGCGGAAAGGGGCGTCGAGCGTTGTGAGCTTCCTTCAGCGGAGGGCACCGCTTTCCAGTGTGTATGCCAGAGTTCGACCGTGAAGAACAAGCGTTGTGAATTCGCTTGAAGAGCGGATCCCCTGAAAGAGAGAGCCAGCTTGCCGCGGACACGAAACATCGCAAACGTTCGTGTCGATCAACATGAGGTATCCCTTGTCTTCCCGAGGCTGATGGTCCCTCTTCCTATGCGTGTAGCGATTGATACCGGTGGAACGTTCACCGACATGGTGTATCTGAAAGGCTCGAAGTTCGTCGTCTTAAAGATCCTGTCCACGCCAGCAGACCCAGGCAATGCGGTGATGGAAGGCCTGGCAAGAATCAAACCCGATGCTGCTGTCGTGATTCGCCACGGAACGACTGTCGCGACCAATGCGATGCTGGAGCGCAAAGGTGCCCGCGTGGCCTTCGTCACCACCAAGGGTTTCGAAGATACGATTGCGATCGGACGCCAGGCAAGGCCAAAGCTGTACGACTGGTTCCAAGAACCGCCCGCATGTCTTGTGCCGAAGCAGTGGCGCTTCGGAGTTGCGGAGCGAGTCGGCTGCAGGGGAGAGTTGCTTCGCGAGATCGATGTCGATGAGCTTGCATCGTTGGTGAAATCGATTGCAGCGTCAGACGTAGAGTCCATCGCGATCTCGACGCTCTTCTCCTTTGCGAACGATGATAGCGAGGTAAAGATCGCCGAGGCTCTTGCGCCGCTTGGGCTTCCGCTCTCAGTGTCGCATCGCATCCTGCCGGAGTTTCGCGAATATGAGCGGGCCTCCACCGTCGTTGCGAATGCGTATGTTGCCCCGATGGTCGGCTCCTATATCGCTGCCCTGGCCGACAGGGTGTCGTCTGCGTACGCGCGGGGGCGTCTGGAGGTGATGCAGTCTTCAGGCGGCATTATCTCTGCACCTCTTGCGGCTGCGCAACCTGTGCGTACGATGCTTTCAGGACCTGCTGGCGGTGTCATCGGTGCTTACAAACTCGCGCAGCTTGCTGGCTTCGATCACATCATCGGCTTTGATATGGGTGGCACCTCGACTGATGTCTGCCTTGTCGATGAGGCAGGTCCACGCATCAGCAATGAATCCACCATTGGTGGAATTCCGGTCAGCGTCCCGATGCTCGATATTCACACCGCGGGTGCAGGGGGAGGCTCGATCGCGCGCTTCGACGCGGGCGGCCTGCTGCGTGTTGGTCCGGAGTCCGCAGGTTCTGAACCTGGGCCGATCTGCTTTGGGAGAGGGACACGGCCCACGGTTACGGATGCGAACCTCGTGCTTGGACGCCTGGATACCGAGCGCTTCCTTGGTGGTTCGGTCAAGCTGGATGTGGGACGGGCGCGGCAGTATCTTGGGGAGGCCAAGGGGAGTCTGTCGACAGTCGAAGAGTTCGCTGCCGGCATTGTGCGCGTGATTGAGACCACGATGGAGAAGGCCATCCGTGTGATCTCGGTCGAGAAGGGATACGATCCGCGTGACTTCACGCTGGTTGCTTTTGGTGGGGGGGGGCCGCTGCACGCATGCTCGCTGGCGCGTGCGCTCCAGGTTCGAAGGGTCCTTGTGCCGGTGTTGCCGGGCGCGCTCTCTGCGGTGGGAATTCTGCTCGCCGATACGGTGCGTGAGTCCTCGCGTACGGTGATGCAGCCAGTTGATTCAGATCTTGAAGACTCCTTCGCGGAGCTTGAATGCGCTGGCTTTGCCGAGTTCAACATGGAAGGGCTCGTGGGCAAGGCCATGCGCTCTGTAGATCTTCGTTATGCGGGGCAGGGGTATGAGTTGAACATCCCATCTGGTCCCGGCATGTGTGAGGACTTCCATGCGATGCACAGGCGACGCTATGGCTTTTCGAATGCGGGTCGTGCCATTGAGGTCGTGAACGTGCGGGTTCGTCTTGTTGCTGCGGCGGAGGCGTTTGAACCGACGCGGCAGGATGTGATCGAAGGAGATGCATCCGCGGCACTTGTGGGTTCGCGGATGGTTTACTTTGATGGCTGTCCTCAGGAGACGCGCCTCTACGACCGCGATCTTCTCCATGCGGGCGATAGGATTGCCGGCCCTGCGGTGATATCCGAATACAGCTCAGCCACGATCCTTCCACCTGGAGATCTGCTCCGCGTGGACACGTACGGAAACCTGGTCATTGAG
>JAMFSC010000043.1 GCA_026225095.1 bacterium | reverse complement strand
GTGAAGCTTAACGACGAACACACATCTCAGGACGAGACACATCGCAAAAAGATGCGCCTTCCTGATCCTATCTGTTCCTTGCCCCGGCATTATCCAGAAACCCCCGAGCACAAAGCTTCGAACCGCCCCCTTTTTCCGTCTCCCACGACGCCTTCCCTTCCCCTCCGCCCTCGCATCCCATACCTTGGTATACGAAAACGAAAGGAACCCGCATGTCCGAGCTTCCCGCTGGCGTCACCCTAACCACCCCCCTCCGCCATCCCGACCTCCTCACCCCCGAGGCCCTCACCTTCCTCGCCAATCTGCACCGCACCTTCGACACGCGCCGCCGCGACCTCCTCGCCGCCCGCGAAGCCCGCCAGGCCCGCCTCGACGCCGGCGAGAAGCCCGACTTCCTCCCCGAAACCAAATCCATCCGCGACTCCGACTGGAAGATCGCCCCACTGCCCTCCGATCTCCTCGACCGCCGCGTCGAGATCACCGGCCCCGTCGACCGCAAGATGATCATCAACGCCCTCAACTCCGGCGCGAAGGTCTTCATGGCCGACTTCGAAGACTCCACCACCCCCACCTGGGACAACCTCCTCGAAGGGCAGCTCAACCTCCGCGACGCCGTCCGCCGCACCATCACCTTTGAAGACCCCAAGACCGGCAAATCCTACAAACTCATCGACCAGCCCGCCGTCCTCTTCGTCCGAGCCCGCGGCTGGCATCTTGAAGAGCGCCACCTCCTCGTCGACGGCCAACCCATGTCCGGCGGCCTCTTCGACTTTGGCCTCTACCTCTTCCACAACGCCAGGGAGCTCCTCCACCGCGGATCCGGCCCCTACTTCTACCTCCCCAAGATGGAGTCGCATCTCGAAGCCCGCCTCTGGAACGACATCTTCACCCTGTCGGAGACCTTCCTCGACCTCCCCAAAGGCTCCATCAAAGGAACCGTCCTCATCGAGACCATCCTAGCCACCTTCGAGATGGACGAGATCCTCTACGAGCTCCGCGACCACTCCGCCGGCCTCAACTGCGGACGCTGGGACTACATCTTCTCCTTCATCAAAAAGTTCGCCGCCGACACCACCATGCTCCTGCCCGACCGTGGTCAGGTGACGATGACCACCCACTTCATGCGCAGCTACTCGAAGTTAGCCATCAAGACCTGCCATCACCGCAACGCCCCCGCCATGGGTGGCATGTCCGCCTTCATCCCCATCAAGTCCGACCCCGAAGCCAACGAGCGAGCCCTCACCCAGGTCCGCGCCGACAAGGAGCGCGAGGCCACCGACGGACACGACGGAACCTGGGTCGCGCACCCCGGCCTCGTCCCCATCGCCCTCGAGGTCTTCAACCGCGTCATGCCCCAGCCCAACCAGATCCAGAAGCAGCTCCCCGACTACCACTGCACCGCCGCCGACCTCCTCGAGGTCCCCACCGGAACCATCTCCGAAGCCGGCGTCCGCCAGAACGTCGCCGTAGGCCTCGGATACGTCGAAGCCTGGCTCCGCGGCATCGGCTGCGTCCCCCTCTTCAACCTCATGGAAGACGCCGCCACCGCCGAGATCTCCCGCGCCCAGCTCTGGCAGTGGGTCCACCACCACGCCGTCATGGACGATGGCCTCCCCGTCACCGACTCCCTCGTCCACCAGGTCATCGAAGACGAGCTCGCCCTCACCCGCCCCAGGGTAGACGATCAGCGCTTCCAGGCCTACGAACAAGCCGCCGCTCTCATGCGGGAGCTCATCCGCAGCCCGAAGTTCATCACCTTCCTCACCCTGCCCGCCTACGACCAGGTCATCGCCGAGGGCCTGTAAATCAGGCCTTCCCTCGCATAGGCCGGGTGCCCCGCCACCGCGACACGTCTCATCGTCGCTAGAGCGGATTGCCTGTTGGTATAGAGTCGGGTGCCCCACCTTCGCGACACGTCTCATCGTCGCTAAGGTGGGCCGGAGCGCCACGGTACCCCACTCAGAGCCCTACACCTTCAGCGAATCTGCTCTAAGATTCACACGCGAAGAACGCTCCCATCGTTTGTGACAAACCCCGTATGCTGCGCACCCCCTTGCACCCTGCAGCACGATCGTGAGGCTACCTGGGCAGTTGCCCGATGATGCGCTTGAGATCACCCTGCGCGATCGAAAGTGCCAGAGTCGTTTGAATCAGAGAAGCTCGGGCGGATGTGAGCCTCGCATGCGCCTCGGCCCGAGTGGATGCGAGCGCTGCATTCTGCTCGAATTGCCGGTCAGCCAGGCGGGCAACTTCCGTCCGTAGATCCAAAGCCTGTTGGATCACCTTCACCAGATTCTCAGACTGTTCCACCTTGTCGTACGCAGACTCGATGGCAACCTCTGCCTCATCGACAGCTTTGTCCAGATTGACCTGGGCTTCGGTGAGCTGGATTCTGGCATCTTTGATCTCGGCATTCCTGCGTCCACCGTCGAACAAATCATAGGTCAAACTGAAGCCAAAGCTTCCAAAGTTATGAACGAGCAGAGGCACTCCGCTCTGATAGCTGTACCGCGCTAGACCAGTCACGTCTGGAATATAGGAATCTTTCGCAGCTCCGAGCGCCGCTTTCGCCTTGAGCACAGCCTCTCGTGCAGCAAGGATCGTCGTGCTCCGTTCCTGTGCCACGCGCAGGCACTCCTCTCGAGTGGGAACCGACAGCGTAACCGCCGATGGATCGGCATCAAGCTGAAGCTTCGTGTTGAGAGACAAGCCGAGAACATCGTCAAGAGACACCATGAGTTGATGCATCGACAACGTCTGGACGAGTACTGCCTGCTGCGCTTCCAGCGACGACGCCTGACTCTCAAGCACAGTCACCTCCAGTGCCCTGCCGTTCGCCACGGCATCCGCGTCCTCACGATTCCTTACTCCACTGGCACTTACTTCCTCTCTGGCAGCCTGCAGCTTCAGCTGAGCGACGAGCAGGCCGCAGTAAAGCTCTCTGACTTTCAGCGCAATCTCATTTTCGGCTTGACTCAGCTGAATCTTTGCAGTGTCGACCTCAGCCCGGGCTACGCGATTGAATTCGTGAATCTTGAACATCTGCGTGAAAGGCTGCGCGAGCTCTGTGCCGCTGGTGTAGGAAGTGGACGCGCCCTGGTCAATGAACAACGTCTCCGCGGGAATAGGTCCTGTGGCCGCGGGAACACCAAAGGCCCCGGCGGGAATCCGGACGCCCGCGAGCTCGGTGATGTGGCGAACCGCAGACTGATTTGAGATCTTCGGGAAGTATGCGGATCGGGCGATCTCCCGCTTATGTTCGCTATCCGCGACCGAGAGCCCCGCGAGTCGAAGTGTACGATTTTGCTTCAACGCAAGATCAATCGCCTGCGACAGAGTGATGGGTACCTGCGGCCCCTCCTGAGCGGAGGCGCTCCCGGCTGTCATGAGCGTGGTGACGACGCACGCGAAAGCGAGCAGGATCGTCTTGTACGCGGGTCGATTCCTACGAGTTGGGGTCATGGTCGATCCTTCGAGCCTCATTTGAAACAGTTACTTCTTCAGGCCGAAGCCGCGGGTGCAGCTGTGATTTGTCTATATTGCATGGGCACCCGCGCCATGCAGGCAATGACGAGCAGACTGCAAATCGCTGCCTGAGCAATCAGAAGGAAAGCATCGGTGATTGCGAGGGTGAAGGCCTGCTGGCGAACCTGCAAAGCGAGTATCTCGGCGGCCCTGCCCATCGCATCCGGCGAGCCGACAGTCCGGCTTGCGACTCCCCCACTCAGGCCAAGCAGCCGCTGCGAGGTTGGCGAAAGTCCCAGTTGAACGCCGAGACCGAGAATGTTGGAGTGGAACTGCTCACGTGTAGGAATGAAATGCTGCATCAAGGCAGTACCAGCCTCTCCGCCGATCAGACGAACTGTCTGAAAGAAGCCGGCAAAAGTCAGCACGTCGATCGGCCGGCTCAGCGCGCCCGTATTCAGGACCTCGAGCACGATCGAACCGACCATTGCATTGAAGCTCAGCGCAAAGCCGACGGCTAGGATCAGTTGCGACGGCCAGAAGTTGTTTCCTGACCACGCCGAAGATAGACCTGCATTCATCATGCAGGCACCGGCGACCAGCGCAAAACCCACGCAGAGAATCAGCCGCGCGTCGATGTACTGCAGCAGATAGACCGCCAGTATCCCGCAGAGGCACTGGGGCACTGCAACCCAAAGCAGGACCGGCCCGGTCTGCAACGGAAGGTACCCTTTCACCGACGCAAGATAGCTTGGAATGATCAGGACAGTTGAGAGCATAATGAACCGAAAGAAGATCAGCACGCCGCCAAGAAGAAGCGTGTTGCGCCGGGCAAGAAAGGCAAAGTTGATAAGAGGATTGGGCATCCGGAATCGGCGAACGACCGTTACGAGCAGAAGGAAGATGCCGCAGGCGAGGATACCGACGATCGTTCCGGAATGGAGCCAATCCAGCCGTTGGCCTTGATCGAGCGCCATGTAGAGCAACGAGAAGCCGAGACTCGCATACAGAAATCCCCGCCAGTTCGGCTTCGGCTGGCCCTCTTTCGGCTGCGGCAATGGTTGCCACGGAATACCGAAGTAGACGAAGACCATCATGATGGGGGTAAGCACTGCGCTGTTCCAGAAAATCCAGCCCCAGGAAAGATGGTCCATGTACCAAGCCTCCAGAGAGTGAGCGAGATTGGTCGTGAACACGATATCGACGGCATAAGCCGCGATGCCGAAGAGAACATAGCGCGGCGGCAGACTGCGCAGAACGAACGAGAGTGTCAGCGGGTAGAAGGTGCCTGCTGTCAGACCCGCAAGCACAATCAAGACAAGAATCGCAGGCAGAGTTGCTGCAAAGGGCAGCAGCAGGCTGACCAGCGTAAAGATGGCGGCGCACACCAGGAGCACGCGTCGTGCTCCCAGTAGCCCACCCAGATAGACGGAGAACGGTCCGATGAACATCAGCGCTGCGTTGTAAGCAGTTCCGATCCACGACGCCTCGTCTACCCCGAGATGCAGCGCGCCACGTACGTCGTTCAGTCCGACGCTGATGAGACGTCCTGTACAGGTCGCGATCATCGCTCCAAGCAGCACGCCGACGACGCCAAGCATGGGACGGGTGGAGACGTGTGACGGGGTCCCCGTGGGCGCGTCAGCAGAAGTTGAGAGAGAAGAGCTCACGGCTTCTGCTCCCGGGATTGAGCGCTGCCATCCGAAGTGTGGACCGTAACGACCGCGGAGAATCCAGGACGTAACTTGCCCTCCCAGGATGCGTCCGGGTCGAGTGTGATCTTGACCGGAATTCGTTGCACCACCTTGGTGAAGTTGCCGGTCGCGTTGTCCGGGGGCAGCAGGGCAAACTGCGAGCCGCTGGCCGGAGCGATCTCTTCGACCTTGCCGTGCAGCACGACCCCCGGGTAGGTGTCGACCTTGATGTCAGCCCTGTCCCCTTTGCGCATACGGGTGAGCTGCGTCTCCTTGAAGTTCGCCTGAACCCACGCGCCGCCCTGGACAAGGTCGATGACCTGCATCCCTGGCGCCACTAACTGTCCCGCCTGGATGTGGCGTTCTCCAACCGTTCCACCGACAGGTGCCACGATCTTTGTATAGCCGAGGTTGACCTTTGCAACAATGATGCCGGCCCGCTTTGCCTGGATATCTGCTCGATAGAGAGCGTCCTGGGTATCCAGCGCTGCCCGTTGCCGCCTCTCCGCTTCGAGCAGGATACGGCTGCTTGCCAGCGATGCTTCCGCACGCTGCAAGTCGGCTTGCCGGCCCGCAAGCATACCGCTGAATCGAGTCGCATCGGCCTCCGCCACCTCGTTCTGCTGGTTTGTGGTTGCTTTCACAGCGAGCAGCGCCTGCTGACGCTTGCGCTCCAGATCGCTTCTGGTTACGTCCGGCTCGATCGATGCGATGCCTGCCCGTGCGGCAGTGATCGCGGCCTCGGCCTGCTGAATCATGTTCTCCGCATTCTGAACCTTCGCATCTTCGATACGTTTAACTGCCTGGTTGTTTGCCAGCGAGGCCTCTGATCCTGCGACAGCCGCTTCCGACTGCGCCAGGATCGCCTGATAATCCGCGTCATCGAGCTCGACGAGCGTCTTGCCGGGAGTTACCGTCTCATAGTCCTGGACGTCTACCTTTGTGACCGTGCCCGAGATGCGTGTACTCATCGGGGTCATGTCTGCACGCACGTATGCGTCATCGGTTCGCTGCTC
Organism: bacterium; assembly: GCA_026225095.1. GTDB lineage: Bacteria > Acidobacteriota > Terriglobia > Terriglobales > Acidobacteriaceae > Edaphobacter. The sequence continues at coordinate 56,457 of JAMFSC010000043.1, read as the reverse complement.
AACGCTACTGCTGCCCCATGCAGTCCAGTTGCCCTGAATCGTAACCAGCAGAGCCGCCGCAGTTCCCAGCACCAGGGTTGGAATGACGATCGATCGTATGGACATTGATTTGATCTCCTCTCTTTTGAAAAGTTCACGTTCGGAGCGCTTCCGTGCAGCGCAACCAGCATGAGACCGATCCGTGCTGGTCAATGAACGCCGAGTACACTTCGTTGTAGATCAAGCCCGGCAGCGGGCTGCCGCGATTACATCGTAAGGAACAGTTAGCTCACCGTGAGGAGAATCGGCCGTCTTCCCCGTTCAACACTCTTCTGACCTCAGGATCCCGCCTATTGTACCTCAGGGCATCCTGCTGGAGACCTCCCCGGCACGCAATAGAGCTTGCCGGAGCTTCTCATCGGTCAGTGGCTCAACGATGACGTCGTAGCCCCCGGATTCAAGCACTCCCGACCAGAGCTGGAATGTCGCCACCCGGGCGTAGACGAGAGCTGTCATCCCACTGCTGTGGTCTTCGGGTTGGTATAGAGTTGGGTGCCCCACCTTCGCGACATGTCTCATCGTCGCTAAGGTGGGCCGGAGCGCCACAGCATCCAACGTACATCCCTACACCTTCAGCGAATCTGCTCTAAAAGCCCCGGCCCGGATCCGCGTGCCGGACTGCGAACCGGCTCGGGGCTTCCCCGACGCACTTCATCCGCGCGATAAACGCACCCTACCAGACCACTTTCAAATCAGCGCCCGCTGTCCGGTTTTTCCATGCAACGGCCCACCTTCTGCGCACAAAAAGCTTCTGGTGAAACATTGGGAAATTTCGATCGTTGCCCACTAACCCTTTTAGAACACCATGGATGCAGGAAACTCGCAAAAAACAGCGATTTCATACCACTTTATTAGAAGATAAAACCCAAGTGGTCTGACCAATGGCTGACTGATAAGGAGGCGAACCCCACCGTCAGGAGAACGGCTCGAGTGGTGTTGCGCTGTTTACAAAGAACGGAAACATACCGAAGGAGAGGGTCTGGAACCTGCCGTTTATCCTCTGGCTCAGGCACATCCGTCCCGTTCTCCCACGCCAGAATCCCATGCCACTTTATCTCCCGAATCGCGTCTAACGAATTGACTAGTTGATGATCCACGTCTCGCCTCTCCGCCCGCCGAGGCACCGGTCCGCAAGAGGACGTAAACTTATCGTTGTGCAAAAAGCTCACCAGGATCCACGAGGTTAGACAGAATCATGGAAACACCAAGCTCATCGAAGCCCAGCTTCTTCCAGAAAACCCGCAATCACCCCCTCGCCACCAGCTTCACGCTGCTCGCGACCCTCTCCGTCGGCATCCTCGCCGGCTCCGTCCTCACCCGCAACGTCAGCGGCATGGAGCAGCAGCACATCGACTCCTCCGACGCCCGCCCCCTCGTCATTCCCTCCCCCGTGACCCTCTCGAACGGCTTTTCCCAGATCGCCAAACAGGTCGGTCCCGCCGTCGTCAACATCAACACCGAGAGCCTCCCCAAGCCAGCCGCCGTCAAGCCCCGCGGCAGCCGCCGCCGCGGTCAGCAGAACGGTGACGACGATAGCCAGCAGCAGGGCGATATGCAGGACTTCTTCAACCGTTTCTTCGGCGGCCAGGGTGGTGACGACGACTCCGACGGCGGTCCCGCCGGCAGCGAACGCCGTGCCCTCGGGTCCGGCTACATCGTCGACCCTCGCGGCTACATCATCACCAACAACCATGTCGTCGATAAAGCCGACAAGATCTTCGTGAAGCTCTCAAGCGACCCCGACCGCGGCGATCCCGGCCGTCCCGCCCACGTCATCGGAGTAGACAAAGACACCGACATTGCAGTCATCAAGATCGACACCAAGGATCCGCTCCCCACCGTCAAGCTGGGCAACTCCGACGGTGCCCAGGTCGGCGATTGGGTCCTCGCCATCGGCAGCCCCTTCGGTCTGTCCCAGACCGTCTCCGCCGGAATCGTCTCGGCCAAGAATCGCGCCATCGATGAGGCCCCCGGAGCCAACGGCGTGGCGACCAACCAGTTCCAACGCTTCATCCAGACCGACGCCGCCATCAACCCCGGCAACTCCGGCGGACCGCTCGTAGACATGACCGGCGCCGTCGTCGGCATGAACACCGCCATCTATACCCAGTCCATGGGCTCCCAGGGCGTCGGCTTCGCCATGCCGTCCAACACGGTAGCCAACGTCTACAACATGCTCATCGGACCCGATCACAAGGTCGTCCGCGGCTCCATCGGCATCCAGTTCCAGGAGGGTCAATCCTCCGCCGTCGGCCGCGTCTACGGCTTCAAGAACGGCGTCATGGTCTCCGTCATCACCCCCGGCGGCGGCGCCGCCAAAGCCGGCCTCGAGCCTCAGGACGTCATCGTCTCCGTCGATGGCCGTCCCATCAAGGATGGCGACGACCTCGTCGCTGATATCTCAGCCCGCCACGTCGGTTCTACCGTCAAACTCGGCTACCTCCGCGGCGGCAAGGAGCAGACCGCCAGCGTCATCATCGGCGATCGCGCGAAGCTCGCCTCCGACGTCGCCTCCAACGATAACGACGACTCCGGCAACACCCCGCAGGAATCCGACGCCGGCCAAAACAAGCTCGGAATCAAGGTAGCCGCCGTCCCAGCCAGCGTAGCCGGCAAGCTTGGCATCAAGGGTGGCGTCATCATCACGGAGATTCGGCCCGGTTCCTTCGCCGACGAGATCGGTCTCTCCAAACAGGCCGTCATCACCGAGATCAACCGCAGACCCGTCACCGACGAATCCTCCTACCGCGCTGCGGTCAACAGCCTTCAGTCCGGAAGTGACGCGGTCTTCGTCATCCGCTACCCTGGAGCCGCCAACCGCGGCAGCTCCTTCGTCGGCGGAACCCTCCCATAACCGATCGACCAGTCTGAAAAAGGGGGGTGCGGAACATCTCGTTCCGCACCCCTTTTTGTCCCACGCTGAATGCATGGCTCATCTCCCGTCCGAGCCCGCCGATAAACCACATAGCCGCTTGGGAGACGCAAAGCCCCCAAAGATTCAATATCTTTGAAATAGTTGCAACCGGACAACCCACGCCCCTTGTGGCTAAGCGACTTCCATCGTAGTCTTGTGTCCATACCCAGCGGACACACGTCGTACCACGGCAGTTGAAGCATACTCTTGAGGCACTCTCTATGCGGCTTGGTCGTACCACCCTCTTCTCCGCTCTCGTTGTTGCTTCCTCCATCCCATCCCTTGCGTCGCCTCACACCCGCAGAGGTCCGACCTCTCAGCATCTATTTACCAGGCACGCCCCAACCAAGCCCACCCCCAGGCCCACCAGCCAACGCGGCATAGATCCCGAACGAACCACACAGATCCAGAGTGCGCTCATCAAGCAGGGTTATCTCACTGGAGAGCCCACAGGCAAGTGGGATAGCGTCACACAGGCCGCCCTCGAAAAGTTGCAGGGAGACAATGGCTGGCAGACAAAGCTCACTCCCGACTCCCGTGCGCTCATCAAGCTCGGCCTCGGTCCCGGAACCGCTCCTTCCTCCGAGAACGCGGGCATGTCAGGGTCTTCTTCTGTTGTCACTGCCCAGCCAGCGACCGAGACCCAATTCTCTTTGCCGTCCAATCCCTAGAGCGCGTCATCAAACCTGCTATAGGCAGGTGAGGAGCGTATCCATAGGGTTAGAGCCGTTCACCTGAAGGTTTGGTTCGCTTCCCTATTTGCCGACCATGTGGTCAGACCACTGGGTTTGGAATTTCTAATAAAGTGGTATGAAATAGCCGTTTTCTGCGAGTCTCCTCTATCCATGGTGTTCTAAAAGGGTTAGGGGGCAATGATCGAAATTTCCCAATGTTTCACCAGAAGCTTTTCGTGCGCAGAATGTGGGCCGTTGCATGGAAAAACTGGACAGCGGGCGCTGAATCGAAAGTGGTCTGCTATGGTGCGTTTATCGCGCGGATGAAGTCCGTCGGGAAACCACAGCAACCAGTGAAATGCTCCAGGAATGAACACAAAGCGCTATGGATTACTTCTTCTCGATCCTCACGTCGGTGTCATTGACCTGCCCTTCGGTGCATTGATCCCCTTGAACGCTTTCCGTGTCCATGGCTTGAGGCGGAACATCCCCCATCTCTTCCCCACAAGTGTGGGCACATGAAAGGCTTGCTCTGACTGCATAGGATCTATGCAGTCAGAGGTTACAAATTATTGCCCCCCTTGCGTCAAAACCCACTGCACTTTCACACCCTCTACTGGATCGTGATGCTGATTGCGCCTGATGAGGGAGCGCCCGGGTTGGTGGCTACGATTGCGGCGGTTCCTGCAGATGCGATGTCACTCGCCGGAATCGCGATCGAGATGTCGGTCGGGTCCACGATCGTGGTTGTGCGGTAGCTGCCATTCCATGTAGCCGCCACACCGGGGACGAAGTTGCTTCCGGTGACAGTCAGCAAGATATTGCCAGTGCCGTGGGTGATCGTGGCAGGAGAACCGGACGTCAGGATCGCCGCAGTATTCGAATTCAACAATTGCGGTACGACAAACGGTCCGCGAACCAGATAGATGTGCCCTGTAGACGTAAGCGCAGCCAGCCCGTCCTGTCCCCAGCGCACGAGATCAAGCTGCGAGTAATTTGTGCTTCCCTCAATGGCTGACATGTTGAGCGGAAGGATCGCGGTACGCAGGTAGTTCTTGGCATCGTACGACAACAGCCCATCGGCGGTACCGTAACTCGACAGCGTGGTACTGCCCGGGAAGAATACCTGGCCGATCGACTGGTCGGGGGCCACGGGTGCGCTGCCGGAGGAGGAGGAGTAATAGTAAGACGCAGGAAGTGTGAAGCTGCCGATCTGCTGCACCAACCCAGTCGACGACACAGTTGCAACGCCGCCCTGACTTGCATAGGCTGTACCATTCACCAGGTTGAAGCAGCTGAAGCGGCTAAGCGTATACGTCGTTCCCGTCGTCGAACCCAACCCCGTCGCACTGACAGCAAAGTCCGTCAGATAGGTGCTATCCGAGTTGGCGAACAGGTTTGTGGGATCGCCGAACCGCAGGCAGTCATAGGTGTTGTAGAGGCCGGAAGAGGAGCTGCGGGCAGTCAGCGTCTTCGCACTCGTTGAATAGTCATAGATCCCAAGCCCATAATAGTAAGCGCCGAGTGAGAGCGCCAGCGTGTTCTCTGTGTTTGGTTGTACCGCGAGGCCGGATGCGTACGGCGTGCCGTAGTTATTGTTGGAAGGAGTCGGAATTGAAATCGTATCCGCAACACCCGTGAGCATGTTGTATCGAGACAGGCTCTGCGTATTGTTCAGCGCCGCGTACAGCGTCTGTCCACTCGTACTGAGAGCCAGTTGGGTCGGTTGAGCTGTTAGAACAACCGGGGTTCCGATGCTCGCTGTCTCCGGGGTGATCGCGACCAGCGAGTTGCCGGCAACCGTACTCGACCCGGTCGATACGCTGGTCATCAGCTTCCGCGAAAACGGATCATAGACGATGTGGTTCGCGCCCAGTGAAAGCACGCTATAGATCGTCAACGGAAACGCATTCGAAGCGCCCCCGCCCGGGGACGGCGAGACCACCGAGATAGACGCCCAGTTCATACTGGTGAGGTTTGCCGCCGGAACGATGGCGCTCAGTTGTGCGGTGCTGGTGTACGTCGTCGTCAGCGCAGTGGTTCCGAGCATCACGGTAGAACCCGCAGTGAAGTTGGTTCCGGTGACGATAAGCGTCGTGTCGGAGCTACCGCTGCGGATCGCCGCCGGCGTGATCGAGCTCAATGTCGGAGTCAGGTTATAGGTGTTGCCCGTGACCGCGATCGAGACAGATGCTGCGTTGTTCGACGTAGTATTGTCGGTGGTGGAACCGCTCACCTGCACATTCAGCGTCGCAGTCCCGGCTGTCGTCTGCAATACGGAGATGGTGGCCGTCACTGTGGCACCGCTTGCGATGCTTCCCAGGCTGCAGCCACTGGTTGAGGTGGAGCAAGTCCCGCTGGTGGCCGACGCGGAGACCAGCACGCCCGTCGACGGCACCTGGATTGCCAAAGCTACGTCAGTCGCGGCGGAAGGACCGGAGTTCGTGACCGTGGCAGTATACGTTGTGCTTGTACCTGTGGTTGTCCCTCCGGAAGCGGTCACGGTGACACCCAGGTCCGCAATGGTCGTCGAGAGATCCCGGACGCTATTGGACCGCAGCGAGAAAACGCCGACAGAGGTATGAAATGCGAGGCCGTTGCTCCCCCAGCGTACAAGCCGGTGCGGCGTGAAGTACGTATACACGCCAGCCGAGTTATAGATCGAGCTGGGAACGCTGATGGGCATCACCGTACTCGCGGCGCTGTAGTCGAGCGGGTTGAATACCTGGATCTGGTTATAGCCCGAGTAGTAGGACGAACTATTGTTGTCGAGTGTGAAGATCTTTCCCAGCGTCGTGTCGTAGAACGATGGTCCCTGGGCTGCGGTCGTGCCGGTCTGATAAAGCGTGCCCAGCAGCGTACCCGCTTCGGCATCGTAGACCTTGCCGAAGTCGTCGTACAGCGCACCGCTTACCAGCTGCATCTCGTCGAAGCTGCTGCTTGCCAGCGCAGGGTTGCTGTTCGTTGTCTTTGCGGTCAGCCCTGCCGAGTTATACGAGTAGGTGTAGAGCCCGGAACCACCCACATAGATCTCGTTGCGACTGCCATCGACCTGCAGGGCGTACTGCGAGTAGTAGGTCAACGCCGACATCGACCCGCGGAGGGACCCGCTGTCGTAGATCGTCAAGCCACTGCTGTAGTAGTTGGATCCCTGCAGTACGATCACAGAATCGGTTGCTCCAGGCAAAGCCAGTAAGGCGATCGCAGTGGCCGCCCCGTTGTTGCTTGTGCTGTTGTTCAATGCGAACTGCAGCCCGGCGGTCTTCGTCGTCAGATCGATCTTGCGAACTCCGGATGCACCATCCAGACCCACCCACAGATACCTTCCATCCGACGTGATTGCCAGCTTATTGGGCTCGCTGCCTACCTGAATCGGGGTTCCGAGTGCGCCCGTTGCGGGGTCCATCGATACCACGGAGTTGCCGTAAGGCGCGCCGGCACTTGCAGGGATCGACAGGTAAAGCAGGCCATCGACCGGGCTGTAGATCATGCTGTTGCTGACGAGCGGAACGTACGAAGTGAAGACCTGCGCATCCGAGGTACCACCGCCAGGAGCGGGCGTATTGATCGTAAAGCTGCCATTTCCAGGGAAGAGGTTGCTGGTCCCAGGAAGCGTTACGGAAAGCGAGGACGAGTTATTGAAAGTGGTCGCCAGTGCAGTCCCATTGAAGGAGACGACAGACGACGATGTAAAGCCTGCGCCGGAGAGCGTAATCGCGGTGCTGGTCGCGATCGGCCCCACCGACGGCGAGATAGAGGTCAGTGTGGGGGCCGGCGGGTTGGTGATTGCAATGGGGACAGCGTTCGAGGTCGGCGTGAGAGCCGTTGACGTGGTCACCGTCACGCTCGCCGTTCCCGAGGTACTCAGCAGGCTGGCCGGAACCTGCGCGACCAGATAGTAGCCGTAGGTATATCCGCCCGACGCATAGATGGCGCCGTACCCATAGCTGGAGTTGAGTGTTGTCCCGTTCCATTGAACGGTCGATGCACTCGTGAAGCTCGTTCCGTAGACGTAGAGCGTGGCAGGACCGGTTCCGATGATGAAGGAGGTGGGGCTGACCTGTGTAATGGTGGGCGTCGGCGTGGGCGCTGCTACCGTCAGGGTCGCAGCCGGGGAGATTGATGGACTAGGCGCCGGGTTGGCCGCAGTCACCGAGATCGAACGCGCGCTCACCGCATCGGATACGAGTAGAACAAAGGTAAGCTGACTTGCACTGACGTAGGTCGTCGCTCGCGCCGAGCCATTCACCAGGATGCTTGTGCCCGGAATGAAGCCCGAGCCTGTGACGTTGATGGTGACGTTGCTCGTCGTGCCAGCGGGGACGACAGAGGGAGAAAGTGAGAGGCTGCCGAGCGTTGGATTATTGACGGCAATCGAGGCTGCGCTGGAGCTGCCGCCGCCCGGAGCCGGGGTGAACGCCGTTACCGATAGACTTCCGGCGCTTGCCTGGTCAGCCACCGTAAGCGCCGAAATCAGTTGAGTTGAACTCACGTATGTCGTCTGACGGGCGTTTCCGTTCACCTGAACAACCGTCGAAGGAACGAAGTTCGCGCCGGTGACTGTGATGGCAGTTGACGTCGCAGTCCCCGTGCCCACAAGATTGGGTGACACCAGGATCGCCCCTGGAGATGGATTCGTGACCGTCAGGCTCGCCGCCGGTGAACTTCCGCCGCCGGGACCGGGATTCGCAGCGACAACGGAGAGCGTTCCTGCCGTAGCCTGGTCTCCCGATTCGAGCGATACGAGAAGCTGATTTGCCGTCACGAAGGTTGTGGGCCGCGCGCTTCCGTTCACGCGAATTGAGCTGGAAGGAACGAAGTTGCTGCCTGTCACCGTCACCACGGTCGCGGCAGCATTTCCGGCCAGAAGGGTTGCCGGTGTAAGGGTAAGTGCTCCCGGAGTCGGATTGTTGACCGCCAACGTCGCCGAGCTGGAGACCCCACCACCGGGAGCCGGATTCACCGCCGTGATGCCGAGCGTGCCCGCAGCGAGAAGGTCTGCAGCGGTGACCCCCACGGTCATCGCCGTGCTGCTCACATAGGCTGCGCTACGGCTCGCTCCATTCACGAGCACACCTGTGCCCGACACAAACCCAGTACCAGTAATCGTGACCGTCGTGGCGGCAGCACCTGCCAGCAAGGTTCCCGGCGAAACCGCAGCGACGGTGGGTAGAGGATTGCTAACCAACAGCGCGTCTGTACCGGAAGCACCGCCTCCGGGCTGTGGATTGGTCACGTTGAAGAGTAGTGCCCCGGCCTGAGCAAAATCAGTCGCCGAAATCGCCGCCGTGAGCTGCGTGGTGCTGACAAAGGTCGTATCCCGCGGACTGCCGTTCACATCCACCACGGCACCCGAGACAAAATTGGTGCCCGTCACCGCGAGGGTCGTAGCTCCCGATCCAACAAGGACCGCCGAGGGTGCAATGGCCGTCAAGGTCGGAGTAGGATTGTCCACCTGCAGGGCGTTCGTTGCGTCCGCCGCAACACTCTGCGCTCCGTCTTTGACCACGAGCGCGAGCACCTTTCCTGTCTGCATCTGGGCAGAAGCAACCGTCGCGTGAATCTCACTGCTGCTGACGTAAGTCGTCGGCTCCGAGGTCCCGTCCAGCACTACGACCGTGCTGCTGGTGAATCCGCTTCCAGTCACGATCAGCGTCACCGCCTGCGAGCCCACCGGCACGTCTTTGGGAGAGATGGACGCGATGCTGATCACCGCTGGAGTCGGCACAGGGGAAGGGGGAGAGCCAGCTACACTTCCACCAGCGCAACCCGCCAAAGCTACTACAGTCAGTGAAGCCAAAAAAAACGAAAAAAAACGAACGGGGGCGGCGAACCGGAGCAGATGAAGTTTCATGACGTGGGGCAATAGTACTACTCTCCTCGGTCGCGATAGGTAAATAGTGCAGAATCTGCATCCTAAAGTAATGGAGCCTGGTTTCGGTCCTGCCTACTGACGCGAAGCTCCCCTTTCCTCCATGCAACAAGACACTTCCCGTCTCGCCTGTTACGGGGCCAGCCTCAGGGCACTTACCCACGAGAGGCGACCATTTCGCTATTTAGCTTCCTGAAGTGCGTGGTAGAGCGCGACCGTCTGGCTTGCGATGGCAGACCAGGAGAAGGTCTCCTCGACCCGCCGCCTCCCGGCCTCGCCGAACCGCCGGGCCTTCTCCGTGTCCTCCAGGAGATCGGTAATCCTGGCCGCAAGGTCGCGGGAGAACTGTTCCGGGTAAGCAGGAAAGGTGGTGACCGGGTCGGCTTCGAACGGGACAAGATAGCCGGTCTCTCCGTCCACCACTACCTCGAGGATGCCGCCGGTGGCACTGGCAACGACCGGGGCGCGGCAGGCCATGGCCTCGAGGTTGATGATGCCGAACGGTTCGTAGACCGACGGGCAGCAGAAGACTGCTGCATGAGAGTAAAACTCGATGGCCTCGGCCTTGGTCACCATCTGGTCGACCCAGAAGATATTGGGGTTCTGGATGCGAGCCTCGTCCACCCTTGCGCGCATCTCCGCGGCGATCTCCGGGGTGTCGGGGGCTCCCGCGCAGAGGACCACCTGGGTTCCCGCCGGCAGGTACTTGATGGCTTCGACCAGGTGCGTGACGCCCTTCTGCCGGGTGATGCGTCCGACGAATAGCACGTAGGGACTGTCAGGGTCGACTCCGAAGCGGGTCAGAGCCTCCGTTCGCGCGGTGCGCTGGTACTCCTCGAGGTCGATGCCGTTATAGATGACGTGGATCTTTCCGGGATCGACCTCGGGATAGACCTTCAGGATATCGGCCCTGGTGCCGTGAGAGACTGCGATGATCGCGTCGGCGTCCAGCATCGCGGTGCGTTCCATCCACGAGCTCATCGCGTACCCCGAGCCCAGTTGCTCCGCCTTCCACGCCCGCAGCGGTTCCAGCGAGTGCGTGGTCAGGACGAATGGGATCCCGAAGAGCTTCTTCGCCCAGAAGCCCGCCATCGAGACATACCATGTGTGGGTGTGGACGACGTCGACGCCACCCAGTGACGTCATCTGCAGCAGGTTGAGCGACAGGGCTTCGAGGGCGGCTTTGAACTTTTCTCCGGTCCCGGAGGCGATCGCGTCCCAGGGTTCTTCTCCGATGACGGTAAGGGGCCCGGCATCCATCTCCTGCTTGCCCCACGCATGGACCTCAACCTCGATCAGCTTGGCCATCTCCCGGCTGAGGTATTCGACATGCACTCCCGCTCCACCATAAACATTGGGCGGATACTCCCGCGTCATCAGACCAACCCGCATCCCAGGCTCCTTCTAACCTTCGACTCACCCAAGCATCCTACACGGGTTCACCCGCGCAGGAGCCCCCCTCCCCCCATCGGGTTTCAAAGTATTCAAAGCAAGGCACCTAAGTCCAAATAGTGTGCAGGCGAATTCCGCCTCGGTTCGGCACCGACGTCCACCTGCCGCTGTCTTCCGACCCTCGGTCTGTCAAGGACAGGAAGGTCTCGAGATCTGCCGTTTGCGGGTCCAGTTGGGTAAAGGCTCTCGGTATGGACGCAGGCTGCCGAGTTCCTCCGCCGTGTAGGAGGCAACCGTCCCATCGCAGAACGTAACGAGAATCCCACACTCTTCCACGAGAGCAACCGTGACGATATCCAGTGGAACGATCGAGGCATGGGAGAAAGAGGCCGGAATAGGTTTCCTGTGCATGACGTGAAGGCTATCTTGACGACGGAATCCCGTCAGTCGCCCGCATGACACAAGTTGACAATATCTAAAGGATCACGTAGGCATGAACCGCCGGTTCCATTTCGGAACACTCGGGTCGCCTCCCGCTCGTTCCGCCGTCAGGAGGCGACCGACTTTACGACCGCCGGGACCACCTCGCGGACGATGATCGGCACGATCAGCCACGAGATACATACGGCCATCACAACCACGGGTACCGCAAGGAGGAGCAGCAATGTCTTTGAGCGATGATCCAGAAAGAAGTCCATGAGAGTTCACCTCGCGGAGAGATACGCAGCAAGACGGGCAACGGTTCCGGCCCGCGTCAGGACAAAGCCAGGGGCGAGCAGCACGGAGCGACCCCGTCCACGTGTGATTCCTTATCCGGTAGCGGGATCCGGTAGGGCCGAAGATATCCGAGTTCCTCGCTCGTGTAGGCCGCCTGCGTGTTGTCGGAGAAGGACACGATGAGTCCGCAGCCTTTGATGATCTCCACCAGGGTGATCTCCAGTGGAATCTTCGCAGGACGAGATAAGTGGGAGCCAGTTCGCCAGATCATGGCAGGAGATTAATCGGCTTGCCGCCCTCTGTCGATATTCTACCGAACACAAGATGACTTTATTTGCAAGGCCCGGGTTCGAGAAGTTCTCGAATTTCGCGAGATCGGGAACTTATTCAACATCGGGAATCTCGCCGGCATATAGCTGGTGAGAGATATGGGGCGAATCGGGCAGGGAGTGTAAACTGCGCACTCGCTCGCGGATGGCGATGTCAGCCTGGGTGAAGCGCTCACGGGAGCGGAGATAGTCGAGCCAGGACTCCATGATGAAAGTCTCATTCAGAAGCTCGGGGTTCTGGGCGTCGCGAAAGATCCCCCAGCGGATGGCTCCGTCACGCAACCGAACGTCCCGCAGCCTGTGGATGGCGCGTGTGAACTCCGCGTAGTCGGCGATCGCGATGTTGTAGTCGATGGAGATGCGGACAGGACCCGCGGTCGCCTCCGTAGCGGGCAGGCCGTCAAAATCCACCAGTTGAGGCGGCGGATTCTTCCACTGATAGGGGGAGAGATCGGGGACGGCTCCGCGCAGGATGTGAAAGCGCAGGGCGATGGGAAGTGACAGTGCAAGGCCGCAGGCTGCGCAGATGAGGGCACGCGGAGTGGTGGTGTGCTCTGCGATGAAGCCCCAGAGAATCGACCCGAGCGCCAGTCCACCCTGGAAGGTCATCAGGTAAGCCCCGAGCGCGCGCGCCTGGACCCAGGCCGGAACCGAGAGCTGGACGCTGACGTTCAACGTCGACATGGTGCTGGTCCACGCGTATCCGGCGCAGACGAGCGTCGCGATGACGATGGGAGGCGACTTGATGAACGCCAGGATCAGCAGCGTCGCAACATAAACGACGGTGGAACCGGCGATGATCGTATCGGCCGGAACCCTGCGGCGTACCCTCGGGAGGGTTGACGCTCCAATCAGCGCGCCGATGCCCAACGCTCCGTTGAGGATGCCATATCCGAGCGCGCCCTGGTGAAGATCGCGTTTGGCAACGAGGGCGAGCAGGCTCCAGACGGCGGAGACGAAGAAGGTGAAGAGGAAGACGCGAAGAAGCGAGGCCTGCAGCGGAGGCGAGTACCGGACATAGCGGATCCCGGAGCGGATCGATCCGGCGATGCGTTCCGATGGCAGCGCGGACTTGAACAGAGGCATGCGCTTCCAGTTGACGAGCACCCAGATGACGCCCGCGAAAGAGGCGGCGTTGAGAAAAAAGACCCATCCCGCTCCGGCGTGGGGGCTCTTGAATGCCGCCACCATCAGCCCGCCCAGCGCAGGGCCGACGGCGCGGGCCAGATTGTTGGAGGCCGCGTTGAGCGTGACGGTGTCCGGGATGAGAGCACGCGGAACGAGCTCCGGAACGATGGCCTGCCACGCCGGGTTGTTCATGGCCGAACCGGCGTTGAGCAGAAACGTGAAGCCGAGCAGAGCCCAGGGGGAGATGTGGCCCAGAAACGTCAGGACCGCGAGGATCGCGACCGACACCAGCATCCAGCACTGCCAGAAGATAAGCAGGCGGCGGCGGTCGAAGATATCGGCGGTCGCCCCGGCCAGCAGACCAAGGAAGAAGATGGGCAAACTCGCCGCAGTCTGCATCAGGGCGATGAGCAGCGGACTGGCGGTCAGTGACGTCATCAGCCACGTCCCGGCGGTATCCTGCATCCAGGTTCCAACCGACGAGACGGTGGAGGCGACCCAGCGATCGCGGAAGAGCGGGATCCGCAGGGGAGCGAAGCCGCTGATGGAGATCGGAGGCGCGGGCGTGGGAGATTCGGTGGCGGGAGCGGTGTCTGGAGTCTCGAGCGGCATTTTCTATATGAGATGCTAGCTTGAGAATAGTTGAGGACGTCGGGTGCGGGGTTCGAGACAGACGTTCCGACGCCGGGGTATGAGCACTGTTTTTCGAAACGGGAGAGGAAGATGGCGCGACGGAAGGGTGATCCGGATCGACGGGGAATGGGGGCGCAGAGCGACTTCATCGCTGAACAGTTTGTGCCCAGCGAGCAGTACAGGGCGCAGCAGCAGGCCCGGATTCAGCTTCTACTGGCCGCTGGTCTCGATCCGGAGCGCTTGCGAGGAATGTTTCTCCTGCATCCCGACCCGACGCAACCTCCAGCACCGGAAGATGAGGGTTTCATGGACCATTGAATCGGGTGGTGGCTGCGTTCGGCCCAGGCCGCCGCTCCAGGGTTAGGCATCCAATTGGCACGGCGAGCGATCGTGGGTAGACTCCAGCCTCATGCTCTTGGTATAGAGTGCAAGGCCTGATGAATCGAAGTTCTAGGGGGATTGGCAGATGGCGGTTGAAGGTTCTGTAAGAAATATTCCTGGGAAGCTTCCTCTTCCCGAAACGTTGGTGAATGTCTCCCGTCTGATCACGGCGTACTACGCGCTGAAGCCGGATGTAGCCGTCGCCGCCCAGCGTGTCTCATTCGGAACCAGCGGGCACCGGGGCAGCGCCTTTCTGACCTCGTTCAACGAGGACCATATCGCGGCCATCACGCAGGCGATCTGCGACTTCCGCAAGGAAGATGGAACGACCGGTCCAGTGTTCCTCGCGCAGGATACCCATGCTCTCTCCGAGCCCGCATTCGCGACCGCGCTCGAGGTGCTTGCGGCAAATAATGTGGAGACGATGGTCGACCCGGAGCTGGCCTACACACCGACCCCGGCGCTATCCCATGCCGTCCTGACCTACAATCGCGGACGAAAGATGAACCTTGCGGACGGAATCGTTATTACGCCGTCGCACAATCCTCCGGAGGATGGCGGCTTCAAGTACAACCCACCAAGCGGCGGTCCGGCCGATACCACGGCAACGAAGTGGATCGAGAACCGCGCCAACGAGCTGATCGCGGCGGGTCTAAGCGGGGTCAAGCGCATCGGCTACGCGAAGGCGCTGGCGGCCTCGACGACACACCGCTACGACTACACCACCGCCTACGTGGAAGACCTGAAAAGCGTCATCGATTTCGATGTCCTGACCGGCTCAACGTTGAAGCTTGGAGTCGACCCGCTGGGCGGAGCGGGTGTCTTCTACTGGCCACGTATCGTCGAGCGATACGGGCTGGCGCTCGAGGTCCTGAATCCGAACGTAGACCAGACCTTCCGGTTCATGACCTGCGACTGGGATGGCCGCATCCGCATGGACTGTTCAAGTCCCTATGCGATGGCCTCGATGATCGCCAGTAAAGACAAGTACGATGTGGCGTTCGCAGCCGATACCGACCATGACCGCCACGGAATCGTGACCAGCACCTCGGGCCTGCTGAATCCGAATCATTACCTGGCGGTATGCATTCAGTATCTGTTTACGAATCGGCCACAGTGGTCACAGAAGGTAGGAATCGGCAAGACGCTGGTCAGTTCGAGCATGATCGACCGCGTGGCGAAGGGTCTCGGGCGTCCCATGCTGGAGGTTCCCGTCGGCTTCAAGTGGTTTGTAGATGGGCTGATCGATGGGACGCTCGGCTTTGTAGGCGAGGAGTCCGCAGGAGCGACCTTCCTGCGCAGGAATGGACAAGTCTGGACGACCGACAAGGACGGCCTCATCCCTGGGCTGCTGGCGGCGGAGATGACGGCGCGGACCGGCAAGGACCCAGGCCTGCTCTATAAGGATCTGACCGCGAAGTATGGGGAGCCAGTCTACCAACGGATCGATGCGGCCGCGACGAAGGACCAGAAGGCCAAGCTGGCGAAGCTGTCGCCCGCGCAGGTCACGGCGAAGGATCTGGCGGGAGAGGCCATCACGTCTATCCTGACCGAGGCGCCGGGAAACCATGCGCCCATCGGCGGCCTGAAGGTGACGACCGAGAACGGATGGTTCGCGGCGCGGCCGAGCGGCACCGAGGATGTCTACAAGATCTACGCGGAGAGCTTCCTGGGCGAGGCCCATCTGAAGCAGATCCAGGCGGAGGCACAGGCGCTGGTGGGTGCGGCGATCGCCTGACCTCCAAAACCCGAAAGAACGTCCGAAGCCGGTTCGAGTGCCCACGATGCATTCCCGGCGGGGCCTTTCGTCGGTCCCGCCCCGCCGATTCATAAGGCCCTAGCGCGCCCGGCGGCCATCGCTCCATCGGCGGGCCGACAGGGGGATTAGACCTTGGGCGAAAAGTCAGTGAGCTTCATAAACGTCGATTCGTGCTTGTTGACGAAGTCTCCGTCCTTTTCTGATTCTTTCTTCAGCGCGATCCACTCGGGATCGGCCGAAAACTTTGCCCAGCTCTCTTTTGCCGCCTCGCGGCTCTGATGCCGCAGCAGATAGATGAGCGTCCGTCCGGCCAGCGGCTCTTCGGTCGGAACCCAGTACGCCACCCCATGCATTCCGACGCGCGCGAAGATCTTGGTCTCCTTGCTGCGAAAGCGCTCGAGGATGAGATCCTGCTTGCCCTCGTTCAGGTGGTAGATCCGCAGTTCGTAGACCGTGTCGCCGCCCTGCGCCTCGGCGGACTGATCCATCATCATCGGCAGCATGGCCGCCGCGCCCAAACCCTTCAATAAGTTCCGTCTCTCCACCTCAACCCCCAAAATGCATCGTCTTCCAGGTGGCACCATCCTATGCGAAAGCTCAAGCTTCCGCGAGTCCCATCCCGCCCTCCGCGATCGATGAGCAAGTGGACCGATCGTGGAGGTGTCCAACATCCTCCGTGCAGGAAGGGGTACCACAAACGTTGTAGACGAAGGGACGACTGGGGGATAGCACCGGGAACACTCATCGGAAATCCTCGAAGTGTCGGCCTGATCGTGAAGGTCGACGATAGAAGGAGGACCGGGCCCATGCAGACATTTCTGATCACGATCGCCTTCATCGGCCTGCTCTTTGTTCCGTGTCTCTTTGTGTTCCGCGGATCGGAAGACGAAGCGTAGGCGACGATCGGCCGGACTCAGCGCTGCGCTTCGGGATCCGGCCCCCGCCTTTCTCCCGCAACCCGCCCATGGGACCCACCACCTTTCGAACACCGCCGTGCAAGTCGCTCCGCAATCCTCCCAAAACTGTTTGGAACCTCGTTTGGTACACGTTATCCACTACTTTTCTTCAACTTAGCCTCTTCCGCCCTTGATCCACGCGAACCCCTCACGCATACTCGGAAAAGAACAGGCCTGGACGGCGCCACCGAGACCAACGTGACCCAATACAGACGCCAAGACGTACTTCGCATCCTTCGCTTGCAAACCCGGCAGATCTCTTCGTGGGAGCGCGCCGGACTGATCCCAACCAGGCTGCTGGATGAGACCTATTCCTTCGAGGATTTGTCTCAGATGCGCATCCTCCGCGACCTGCAGGCGAACCACGCCTCCGTGAGTCCGGTGGCCGCCGCTCACCCGTCCGCCAATCGGATTTCGGCGACCCGCATCTCCGCAACCCGAATCCGCGAGTCGATCGATGCCATGCAACGCGTCGCCGGGATGCGCAATCCACTGCTCGAGTCGAGCATGGTCCGTAGCGGGTCGCGGCTTACATTTCGCCACGCCGGCGCGCTGGTCGACCCCGTCACCCGGCAGCTTGCGTTCGACTTCGAGTCTGCCCCGGACCGGAAGCTGCGCGTAGTCAGGGCACGCGGCGTGGCGATAGCCCCCATATCCGGTGAACTGCAGGAGATGTTTCTGCGCGCGGTGCGGCTCGAAGAAGACCCCAGCGGGAGAGACCAGGCGATGGAGCTCTATCGCGAGATCCTTGCGCTTGATCCCAATCACGCCCCCGCCTGCATCAACCTGGGCACGATTCACTATGCGATGCGCGAGTTCGGTCAAGCCGAGACCATGTACCGTCGCGCCACGCAAGCCGACCCTGACTACGCGCTGGCCTTCTTCGACCTTGGCAACGTGCTCGATGAGTTGCAGCAGCTCGAAGCGGCGATCCTGGCCTACCTCAGGGCCGTCGAACTGGTACCGGGATACGCCGACGCCCACTACAACCTGGCGCTCGCATATGAGCGGCAGGGCGAACGGCGACGCGCCCTGCGGCACTGGCTCACCTACGTGAGGCTGGATCCCATCGGACCCTGGTCGAGCCACGCCAAGGGGCAGGCCAGAAAGATTCTCAGCTCCGAGCGTCTGTCCATCGTCAGCCGGCATGGCCGTCGAACCGGCACAGCCGTCTAGCCGAGTCCTTCCACGCGCTGTCCGCCGCCGGCCGTCCGCACCCTCCTTCTGATCGTCCAGGCTATCCAGCGAAGACGAGAGATGCCCCCGGAAGCGGTGCGATACACTGGCTCTTCCACCAGTCAATCAGAGGACGCAGCCGTCAGGCCCGCTCCAACACAAGACACGCTCCGACACAAGAAAGGTTCACGCATGCCAAAGATCGCTGAGATCAATTGTGCCGCCGCCCTGGCCTGCTTTCTCGCTCTCCCCCTGGCTTCACCCGCGAACGCCCAGACGCCCAGAACCAAGCCGGTCACCCAGGCCGAAGTCGACAAGATCACCCGCGAAGCCATCCTCATCGACACCCACGACGACATCCCCTCGAAGACCGTCACCGGCTACGACATCGCCAAGCCCAACAAGTCCGGCCAGACCGACCTCCCCCGCATGAAGGGCTTCCTCGGAGCCGAGTTCTTCGCCGTCTTCGTCGACGCCTCCTACGTCAAGGACAACCACGCCGCCAACCGCACCCTGCAGATGATCGACACCGTCCGCACCGACGTCATCGCCAACCACCCGGCCGACTTCCTTTACGCCACCACCGCCGCCGACATCGAACGCGCCCACAAGGAGCACAAGATCGCCGCTCTCATGGGCATCGAGGGCGGCCACGCCATCGAGGACTCCCTCCGCCTCCTGCGCGACTACTACGCCCTCGGCGTCCGCTACATGACCCTCACCCACTTCAACACCAACAACTGGGCCGACGCCCAGGGCGACTTCGAAGACGCCACCGTCCCCAAGCACAACGGTCTTACCCCCTTCGGCAAGGACGTCGTCCGCGAGATGAACCGTCTCGGCATGATGGTCGACATCTCCCACACCGCCGACAAGACCTTCTACGACGCCATCGAGACCACAACAGCTCCCCTCATCGCCTCCCATAGCTCCTGCCGCGCCATCTCCAACCACACCCGCAACATGACCGACGATATGATCAAGGCGCTCGCCAAGAACGGCGGAACCATGCAGATCAACTTCGACTGCGGCTACCTCTCCCAGCGCTACAACGACGCGTCCAAGCCCCTCATGGCCGAGATCCGCCCACGCTATATGGAGGCGATGAAGATCACCGATCCCGACGCCCGCGAGGCCGCCATCGACAAGATCCAGGCCGATGCCTCCTCGAAGCTTCCCCCAGCCACCCTTCAGGACGTCGTCGATAACATCGATCACGCCGTCAAGGTCGGCGGAATCGATCACGTCGGAATCGGCACCGACTTCGACGGCGTAGGCTGCGTCCCCGCCGAACTCGGCTCCTACGATAAGTTCCCCAACCTCACTCGCGCCCTGCTCGAAAAGGGCTACTCCGCCGAAGACATCAAGAAAATCTACGGCGGCAACCTGCTCCGCGTCATGCGCGCGGTCGAAAAGCGCGCCGGAGAGCTCAAGTCGACCCCCGCCATCGAGACGGTCTACAAACAGGAAGCCACCAAATAAGCGAAGCCGGCCCGGCGATTCCGTCGAGCCGGCATCTCAAGTCTTCAGAGATCCCCAAATGAGCAGACAACGCCGCCTCAAACGCCTCTTCAACCTCGCCTTCGGCGCCCTGTCCATGCTCGCCGTCGCGCTCTTCTCCGCCTTCATCGCCATGCGTCTCGCGATCCACGGACGCGAGGTCCAGGTTCCCGCGCTCTCTGGCCTCACCATCCCCGAGGCCCAGGCCCGCGCACATTCCAAGGGCCTCAACCTCCTGGTCGAAAACCGCTTCTACTCCACCGTCGTTCCCGCCGGCCACATCCTCAGCCAGAATCCCGTCCCCGGCGAGACCGTCCGCCGCGCCTGGCAGGTCCGCGTCGCCGAGAGCCTCGGTGGCCAGCGCGTCGCCATCCCCGACGTCGTCGGCCAGTCCGAGCGCTCCGCGACCATCGCCCTCCGCCGTCTCTCCCTCGACCTCGGATCGGTCGCCTACGTCCAGACCGGCGGCACACCCGACACGATCATCGCCCAGACCCCACCCGCCGCCACCGAGGGCATCGACAGCCCACGCGTCAGCCTCCTGGTCAGCCAGGCCCCCGATGCCCAGTCCCCCGACGCCTTCGTCATGCCCACCCTCACCGGCCTCTCCCAGTACGCCGCCACCACCCGCGCCGCCGCCGCCGGCCTCCACATCGCGATCCCCGAACCTACCCCCGACCCCACCCCGAACCCGGACGCCCAGGTCATCGGCGACCCCGCCCCCGCCCCTTCCTTCGCCCCCTTCACCCCCTTCGCCCCAACTGGCAACGTCGTAGCCCAGAGCCCCCCCGCCGGCCATCGCGTCGTCCGTGGCACCGCCGTTCATCTCGTCTACGCCCAGCCCACCCCCGACCCAACCCTCGTCCCCGCAACCCCCGCAGCTGCCCCAACCACCCCCTGACCCGTAGGAGATACCAGTTGGCCCTCACCCCGTTCCACCTCGCCTTTCCCGTCGACGACCTGGCAGCAGCCCGAGCTTTCTACGGCGGCACCCTCGGCTGCCCCGAAGGCCGCAGCTCCAGCGAATGGATCGACTACGACTTCTTCGGCCATCAGATCGTCGCCCATCTCTCCCCTAACGCCCCCGGCAAGCGGCACTCCAACGCCGTCGACGGCCACGCCGTGCCCGTCCCGCACTTCGGAGTCGTCCTCCCCATGGCCACCTGGGAGGCCCTCGCCGACCGCGCCCGCGCCGCCAACATCCAGTTCGTCATCGAGCCCTACATCCGCTTCAAGGGTGAGGTCGGAGAGCAGGCCACCATGTTCTTCTACGACCCCGCCGGCAACGCCCTCGAGTTCAAAGCCTTCGCCGACATCTCCCAGCTCTTCGCAAAGTAGGACTTGAAACTCCACACTGTTCACCCCCGAACACCGCGAACCATTCGCGGACACCCCGCCAAATGTCCGCGATTCATAACAAGTCACTTACGCGCCGCCCCCACGGCCATTCAAATGCTCTCAAGCACCCCGGCCCCCCTCCGAGGTGATCCATGAAGACCGCACTGCATGACCTCCGTTTCGCCCTTCGTCAACTTCGCAAGAGCCCCGGATTCTCCCTCACCGCGATCCTCTCCCTCACCCTCGGTATCGGAGCCACCACCGCTGTCTTCTCCGTCATCCACGCCATCCTCATCAATCCCTACCCCTACCGCGCCCCCGACCGCATGGTCCACCTCCGCCTGAAAGACTCCACCGGCGGCAACCGCGGCCTCGATCTCACCTTTCCACAGTGGCAACAGATCCGCCAGTCCCCCGTCGTCGAAGACGCCTTCACGACGGACCAGTGGAACCTCACCGTCACCGGCCACGACCTCCCCGAAGACCTGAACGCCAGCTTCATGAGCTCCAACAGCTTCAACTTCCTCGGCGTCCCACCCATCCTTGGCCGTGGTCTCCTCCCCTCCGACGCCATCGACGGCAGCGACCCCCAGCCGGTCGTCGTCCTCAGCTACAAGTTCTGGCAGCGTTACTTCAACGCCAACCCCGCCGCCATCGGCCAGACCCTCCAGCTCGTCCGCAAGAACTACACCATCATCGGCGTCGCCGCACCCCGCTTCACCTGGGACGACGGAGACGTCTATCTCCCCCTCAAGATCACCCAGGATCAGGTCGGGTCCCACTACGTCGGAGTCCGCCTCAAACCCGGCATCACCCACCAGGCCGCCATCGAGGCGCTCAAGCCCCTCGTCGCCCAGTTCGCCCTCCAGACCCCCAAACACTTCCCCCGCGACCACTACGAGTTCTCCGTCGTCGGCCTCAACGACGACTTCGTCGAGCAGCTCGGAGGAACCATTAGCCTCCTCTTCTGCGCCGTCGCCCTCCTCCTCGCCATCGGCTGCGGCAACGTCTCCATCCTCCTGCTCGCCCGCGGAACCACGCGCCAGCACGAACTCGCCCTCCGCATGGCCATCGGAGCCACCCGCGCCAGGCTCATCCGCCAGATGCTCACCGAGGCCCTCCTCCTCTCGCTCACCGGCGCCGCCCTCGGCATCCTCCTCGCCTACCGAACCCTCGGCTTCATCGTCTCCCTCCTTCCCGAATTCTCCTTCCCCCACGAAGCCGCGATCCGGATCAATCTACCCGTCCTCGCCTTCAGCGTCGCCCTCGCCCTCGTCACCGGAGTCCTCTTCGGCCTGTGGCCCGCCCTCCGTCTCTCCCGCCCCGACATCGGCCAGGTCATGCAGTCCGGAACCCGCCGCGTCGCAGGCTCCCTCTCCGGCCGCGCCACCAACAACACCCTCATCGCCGGCCAGATCGCACTCACCCTGCTGATGCTCGCCGGGGCCGGAGCCGCCATCCAGGGCTTCCTCAAAATGCTCAAGTCCCCCCTCGGCTACGACCCCCACAACGTCATGTCCGTCGGAATCCCCGTCCACGAAAACACCTTCCCCACCTGGGCCGAACGCTCCGCCTACTTCGACCAGCTCCAGCGCAAGGCCGCCGAGGTCCCCGGCGTCACCATGACAGCCATCTCCTCCAACGCCACCCCGCCCAACAACGGCTTCACCACACCCATCGACATTCTTGGCAAGTCTCCCATCGGTGAGCAGAGGGTCCGCATCAACTTCGTCAGCCCCAACTACTTCCCCATCCTCAGCATCCCCCGGCTCCAGGGCCGTATCTGGGATGAGACCGAGAATCTCCACGCCGCCCAGCTCGCCGTCATCAACGAATCCCTCGCCCGCCTGTACTTTCCTTCCGGAGACGCCATCGGCCACTCCATCAAGCTCCCCGAGCTCCGCGACGAGCCGCCCTACGCTCTCATCGCTCCCGGCTCCAAAGGCTGGCTCCAGATCGTCGGCATCGTCGCCGACAAGCGCGATGACGGCCTCCGCAAACCCATCCTCCCCGAGGCCTTCATTCCCTACCCCCACGCCCTGCGCATGTACACCCAGATCCTCGTCCGCTCCAACGTCCCCCCACTCTCCCTGCTCCACAGCGTCGCCGCGCAGGTCAGCGCCGTCAATCCCGAGCAGCAGGTCAACGGCCGCGTGCAGGATCTCGAACACTGGATCACCTCCCAGCCCGAATGGCAGCAGGAGCACCTCGTCGCGCTCCTCTTCGGAGCCTTCGCACTCCTCGCCCTCGCCCTCGCAGCCGTCGGCCTCTACAGCGTCGTCTCCTACACCGTCGCCCAGCGCACCAACGAGTTCGGCATCCGCCTCGCCCTCGGCGCACAGCGCAGCCACGTCCTCCAGATCGTCTTCGAATCCACCACCGTCAGCGTCGGCAGCGGCATCGCCATCGGAGTCACCCTCGCCCTCGCCCTCCACAAGCTCCTCGCCCACTGGGCCTCCGGAAGCTCCCGCGACCCCATCGTGCTGCTCGCCGTCACGCTGCTCCTGTGCCTGGTCGCCGCCGTCGCCTGCGCCGTGCCCGCCGGCCGAGCCTCACTCATCGATCCCGTCGAAGCCCTCCGCGAGTAGCCCCGGGTTCACCGGATCACCCGGGATCTACACCAGTACCAGCACCATGACCTCTGGCTCGATCAGCGCGGCCCTTGCGAACCCATCCAGCTTGATCAAGAGCGCCGGCGAAATCTCCTGCCCCTTCGCCACCACCAGCATTCCCTGTTTATTTCGAATCTCATGGTCCAGAATCATCCCCCGGGCCAGCTTCGTCGTCGATACCTTCCTCAACTGCCGGTTGCCACCACCCGGCGTCACGTCCACCAGGGACTCCACCAGCTTCGCATCGAACTCTTTCCCACGTTCCCGCAGCCGCGCCAGGATCGCCCCCTTGGTCTCCAGTTCGATCCTCAAATCTTCATAGGCCACCGCCAGCTTCAGCATCGCCGCGCCCATCAGGACATCCTTCGCCGAGGCCTCATCCATGCCCGGCACCTCCAACGGAATCGTCGCCTTCAGTTGCTGACCGATCATCCACGACACCGCCTCCATCCGCGGAATCTTCCGAAGCAACTCCATCCCAGCCTCAGGATGCGCCTCATACCGTGACTTGCTATCGCCTGTCAGCACCGCACCCGAGTACGCCTGCTGCAAGAGATCCGAATCAAGACTCGCGCACCCGATCTGCGAGAGCGTCGCCGCCGCCTCGAACCGCCACGCCTCCGGAAGTGGATACTTCAACTGCATGTGCCGCACATAGTGCGCAATCCGCATCGACCGCCCGCCGGCTTCGGGGCTGGCCGCGCTCATCACATCCGCCAGCACCCGGATGCTGCCCATCAGTGTCTTCTCAAGGAGATCCCGTTCCCCGATCACCAGCTGATACTGCGCGACTCCCGCAGAGACCGCCTTCACCAGGTCGTCACGCTCACAGGGCTTGGTCAGAAAACGAAAGATATTCCCATCGTTGACCGCCTCCATCGCGGCATTCACGTCCGCGTGCCCGGTCAACAGCATCCGCACCGTCTCCGGAGCCCGCTCCTTCACCATGGCCAGAAACTGCGCCCCGCTCAGCCCCGGCATCCGCATATCCGATACCACCACGGCAAACGGACCCTTCATCTCGATCATCGCGAGCGCAGCCGTCGCCCCCAGCGCGATCTCCACGTCAAAATCCCGAAACAGCAGCCGCTTATATCCGTCCAGCACGTTCGCTTCGTCGTCCACAAATAAAATCTTGTCCATCGCCGTGCTCCTTCGGCCCCAATCCCTTGATCGACCGGTGCATGGTTTCCATCAGAGCCTGCACTCGCCGGCAGGCATGCAAAAGACTTTGAAAATAAAGGGTGGAGCGCCACTCCGTTCATCGGCAGCTTCCCCTCCGGCACGAGGCAATTGCCATGCCTTCAATGCCAATCCTCTCACCTTCGTGTGCAACGCGCCGATGAATGATCCATGATCCCGCGTCCCAGTCCCAGAACGGCCAGTCGATGAGCCTCTTGCCCAACATCCCCCGGCTCCACGATGACCTCCTCGTCGAAGAGGAGCGAAACATCCTCCGCAACCTCATCGACAGCCTGCCCGACTCCATCTACGCCAAGGACGTCGAAGGCCGATACCTCATCGCCAACATCCCCGCCGCCCATTGCATCGGTGTCGCCGATCCCACGGACCTCATCGGAAAGACAGACGCCGACTTCATTCAGCGCGATGCCGCCAAATCCATCCGTGACGAAGAGCAGAGCATCATCCACTCTCAAGTCGGCCTCCTCAATCAGGAAGAGATCCTCGTCGACATGGCCGGAAACATAGCCCCCTACCTGACCACCAAGGTCCCCCTCCGCAACGGCGCAGGCGTGATCATTGGGGTAGCCGCGGCCAGTCGCAATATGACCGAGCGCCGAAAGATTGAGGATGCCCGCCGCAAAGCCGAGCAGAACTACCGGGGCATGTTCTACGGTGCCCTCATCGGAATCTTCAAACTCGGTCCCCTCGGACACCTCATCTACGTCAACCCCGCCATGGCGACCGGCATGGGATACTCCAGCCCCGACGACATGACCTCCAAGATGACCCTACCCCTCTGGGAGACCGCCGTCTCCCCCGAGCGTCGCGCAGAGTTCACGGCCGAGATGCAGGCTCATGGCCACGTCCGCTGCTTCGAACTCGAGGTCTACCGCAAGGACCGGACCAGGGTCTGGGTCGCCTCCACCATCCGCGCCGTCCTTCGCAACCGCGTCCTCGTGGGCTACGAGGGACTCCAGGAAGACATCACGGAACGCAGGCTACTCCGTGAGCAACTCGCCCAGGCACAGAAGCTCGAGTCCGTTGGTCAACTCGCTGCCGGAATCGCCCACGAGATCAACACCCCCACCCAGTACATCGGAGATAACGTCCGCTTCCTCAAGGACACCTTCGTCGACCTCACCGGACTCTTCACCGCATACGAGGATCTCCTCGTCGCCGCCCGCTCCAACACCCTCACGCCGGAAGCCATCCAGCGCACCTCCGACATCGTCCAGGCCGTCGACCTCGACTTCCTCCTCTCCGAAATTCCACGGGCCATCGAGCAGACACTCGAAGGCGTCGGACGGGTCTCCACCCTCGTCTCCGCCATGAAGGAGTTCTCCCACCCCGGAACCAAGGAGAAGGTCCCCCTCGACCTGAACCACGCCATCCAGAGCACCCTCACCGTTGCCCGGAACGAGTGGAAGTACGTCGCCGACGTTGAAACAACCTTTGACCCCTCCCTTCCCCACATCTCCTGCCACCCCGGCGAGTTCAATCAGGTCATCCTCAATCTCATCGTCAACGCCGCCCACGCCATCGGAGACATCGTCGGCGACAGCGGCAACAAGGGAACCATCCACGTACAGACCAGGGACCTCCCGGGATTCGTCGAAATCCGTATCGGCGACACCGGCGGAGGAATCCCCGAACGAGTCCGCGATCGCATCTTCGACCCGTTCTTCACCACCAAAAAAATCGGCAAGGGCACCGGCCAGGGCCTTGCCATCGCCCACTCCGTCATCGTCGACAAGCACAGCGGAAGCATCCACTTCGAAACCGCCGACGCTGTCGGAACCACCTTCGTCATCCGTCTCCCCCACGATGGACCAACCCTCAGCTCCACCCTCCTCGCCGCATGAAACGCATCCTCTTCGTCGATGACGAACGCAACATCCTCGATGGCGTCCGCCGGCTCCTCTACACCCAGCGCCGGCGTTGGGACATGCACTTCGTCCTCAGCGGCGAAGAGGCCCTCGCCGCCTGCGACATCAAGCCCTTCGACGTCATCATCTCCGACATGCGCATGCCCGGCATGGACGGCGCCACCCTCCTCGGCCACATCCGCGACCGCTTCCCCCAGACCGCCCGGCTCATCCTCTCCGGATACTCCGAGGTCGCTCTCGCCACCCGCGCCGCCCCGGTCGCCTACCGCGTCCTGGCAAAGCCATGCGACGGCATCGAGCTCCAGACCGCCATCGACCGCATCCTCACCCTCCAGGACATCTTCGGAACTCCCGAACTCCGCAGCATCATCGGCTCCATCGGAGAGCTACCCTCCCTCTCCTCCACCTACAACGATCTCTCCCACGCCATGCGCGACCACAATACCTCGATCCAGGATGTCGCTCGCATCCTCGAAAAAGACATCGCCATGACCGCCAAGGTCCTGCAACTCGTCAACAGTGGATTCTTCGGTCTCGCCCAGGCCGCCACCAGCCTCCACAGCGCCGTCTCCTTCCTCGGCATGGAGACCATCAAGAATCTCGCCCTCACCACCGATACCTTTACCATCTACACCCCCGAACCCTGCATCCCCCCAACCTTCTGCGAAGACATGCAACACAATGCCCGACGCACCGCCCTCATCGCCGCGGCCCTTCCCTTCGGCCCCAAGGCCGACCCGCGAACCCGCGAAATAGCAGTCATCGCCTGCCTCCTCCACGACATCGGAACCCTCGTCCTGGCCACCAAGATGCCCGAGCAGTTCGCCGCGGTCCTCGCCCTGATGAGAGCACGCAACTGCACCCAGGCCGACGCCGAGCTGCAGCTTCTCGGGGCCACCCACGCCGAAATCGGAGCCTACCTCCTCGGCCTTTGGGGAATCAACAGTCTCACCGTCGAAGCGGTCGCCCACCACCACCAGCCCACTCGCATCCACCACATCGGCCTCGACGCCTCCGCCGCCGTCTACCTCGCCGACCTCCTCGCCGACCAGCTAGAACTCAACCCCGAAGACCACGAGGGCAATCTCCTCTCCGAAATTGACCGCGAAGCCCTCACGACCCTGGACCTCCTCGCACAATATCCCGCGCTCCGTGCCCGGGCCGCCGAAGCCCTCCGCTAAACTCCCAAAGCGCATCCAGGTGCGTCTCCGCTCCAACCCGCGCCATCCCCCGTCGCCGCCCGGAACCGGATAAACTGGTTCCGTGGCCATGGCTCTCCAGGATCAACTCGACCGCATCACCCAGAACACCCGCGCCCTCGTCCAGCCCGAGCGCCTCGCCATCTCCGAGGCCGCCACCGCCGCCCTCTTCCGCTCTGGCATCGAGGACCGCATCCTCCCCATCGGAGCCCGCGCCCCCGACTTCACCCTCGCCGACGCCCTCACCGGCCGCCCCGTCCACCTAGCCGACGTCCTCTCCCTCGGCCCCGTCGTCCTCAAGTTCTTCCGTGGCCGCTGGTGCCCCTACTGCGTCACCGAGCTCGAGCTCTGGCGCGACCTCCACAGCGACCTCCGCCACCGCGGAGCCAACCTCCTCGCCATCTCCCCCCAGACCCGCCGCCAGAACGACTTCACCATCCAGCAGCACGAACTTCCCTTCCCCGTCCTCTCCGACCCCGGAGCCCAGGTCGCCGCCCTCTTCGGTCTCGCCCACACCATCCCCCCCGAGCACCGAAACTACTACCGCTCCATCCTCGTCAACATCCCCTTCGCCAACGCCGGCCTCAACTACGACACCGCCTCCGAAGCCAGCTGGACCCTCCCCCTCCCCGCCACCTTCCTCCTCCGCCCCGACTCCACCATCGCCTTCGCCGAAGCCCACGCCGACTTCCACGTCCGCCCCGAGCCCACCGACCTCCTCAACCTCCTGTAAGACACAGCAAAGTCAGCCTCGGTTTCTGGCCCTTGCTTTTTTGTCTGTCATTCCCGCAGGGAATCTGCGTTTGTTTCCTCTATAAAGGCACCAACTCCGCTCAAAAAAAAGGGAAGGCGTTCGCCACCAAAGCAGCGAACGCCTTCCCTTCAGCCACAACCATCGTTACTTATTCGCCCGATACCGCTCAATCAGCGCATTGGTCGAAGTGTCATGCGTCAGCTTCCCATCCGCACTCTCCAGCTCCCCCAGAATCCTGGTAGCCAGCACCTTCCCAAGCTCCACGCCCCACTGGTCGAACGAGTCGATCGACCAGATCGTCCCCTGCGTAAACACCGCATGTTCATACAGAGCGATTAGCTTACCCAGCACCTCCGGCGTCAGCACCTCCGCCAGAATCACATTCGAAGGCCGATTCCCCTCAAACACCTTATGCGGAATCAGCGCCTCGGCCACACCCTCCGCCTTCACCTCTTCCGCCGTCTTGCCAAACGCCAGCGCCTCCGCCTGCGCAAAGACATTGGCCATCAGCATGTCATGATGCCGTCCCAGCGGATTGTTCGTCTTGTAGAACCCTATAAAATCGCAAGGAATCAACCGCGTCCCCTGGTGGATCAACTGGTAAAACGAGTGCTGCCCATTGGTCCCCGGCTCCCCCCAGTAGATCGGCCCCGTATCCGCGTCGACATGCTTCCCATCGAGCGTCACATGCTTGCCATTCGACTCCATCGTCAACTGTTGCAGATACGCGGGAAACCGCTTCAGATACTGCTCATACGGAAGCACCGCAACCGTCTGCGCATTGAAAAAATCCGTATACCAAACCGTCAGAAGCCCAATCAGCACCGGAAGATTCTTGTCGAACGGAGTCGTCCGGAAGTGCTGATCCATCTGGTGAAACCCATCCAGCATCGCCCTGAAGTTCTCCGGCCCAATCGCCACCATCGTCGACAGACCGATCGCCGAGTCCATCGAGTAGCGCCCGCCCACCCAGTCCCAGAACTCGAACATATTCGCCGTATCGATCCCGAACTTCGAAACCTCCTTGGCATTCGTCGAGATCGCCACAAAGTGCTTCGCAACCGCAGCCTCGTCCCCGCCAATCCCCGCCAGAAACCACTCCCGCGCAGAGTGAGCATTCGTCATCGTCTCCAGCGTCGTAAACGTCTTCGAAGCCACAAGAAACAACGTCTCATCTGCCTTCAGGTCCACGACCGTCTCGGCAAAGTCCGTACCATCCACATTCGAGACGAAGCGGAACGTCAGATCCCGCTGGCTATAGTGCTTCAGCGCCTCATAAGCCATCACCGGCCCCAGGTCCGACCCGCCAATCCCGATATTGACGACATTCTTGATCCGCTTGCCCGTACATCCCTTCCAATCCCCACTCCGGATGCGGTCGGCGAAGCCCGCCATCTTGTCCAGAACCGCCAGCACCAGCGGAACCTGATCCACCCCATCCACCAGGATCGACTCACCCTCCTTCGCCCGCAGCGCCACATGCAGCACCGCCCGGTTCTCCGTGATGTTGATCTTCTCGCCAGTAAACATCGCCTCGATCCGAGCCTTCAGCCCGGACTCCTCCGCCAGCTGCAGCAGAAGCTTCACCGTCTCCGCCGTAATGCGGTTCTTCGAGTAATCCAGAAAGATCCCGCCAAACTCCGCCGTGAACTTCTGCCCCCGCGTCGGATCATCCGCAAACAGCTGCCGCAGATGCTTCCCTGCGATCTCCTGGTGATGCGCTGCGAGCGCCTTCCATGCCGGCCGCTCCCCGAGTGCTGTCGTTCCTGTCGTCATCCTCAAGCTCCTTCGTTCTTCCTGCAAATTACTGTCTTGCCGCCGAACCAGACTACTACCCATCCACCAACACGTCTTCAATCGAATGCCCCATCCGAGTTAGAAACGAGCCCCCGCCGGAGCGCCACAGCACCCAACCCTGAATCCCGCACCTTCAGCGACTCTGTTCTAAAGTGGATACCTCTTGGCATGAAGTCGGGTGCCCCACCTTCGCGACACGTCTCACCGTCGCTAAGGTGGGCCGGAGCGCCACAGCACCCAACCCAGAACCCTACACCTCCAGCGACTCTGCTCTTGCCCGTTCGCCCCAATCCTCTGGAACAACCGGAAAAACACCCACTCCCCCATGAACCTCCACGTCCCACCCGACCCTTTGAAAGTTGCGTTAGCTCATCCTGTGCGTTTATCGTAGGAAGTGTCCGGCTAACGAACCACGAGCCCTGCGGCCAACGTTAGCCCAAATCCAGGTCATCCGACCAACGAACAAGGTCAAACTCATGACATCGTCCCTCCTCCCGCTCGAAATCGCAACACCAGACCGCTCCACACCCGACCATCCGGCCCCGCCCCCCGCCGCAGAGCGTCCCATCCCCACCACCCCCGCCAGCGCCCTCAACATCTACTCCGGCGACCCCAACTTCATGACCTCGCTCGCCCGTGGTCTCATCGTCATCCAGGCTTTCTCCCAGGCCAGCCCCCAGATGACCATCTCCCAGCTCGCCGTCAAGACCGGCCTCTCCCGTGCCGCCGTCCGCCGCTGTCTCTACACCCTCACCAAGCTCGGATTCGCCGGAGCCGAAGACGGATCGCGCTACTCCCTCCGCCCCCGCCTCCTCACCTTGTCCCAGACCTACACCGCCTCCAGCTCCCTCTCAAACGCCGCCCAGCCCATCCTCGAGCGCATGTCCGCCACCCTCCGCGAAAGCTTCTCCGTCGCCACCCTCGACGGCGACGACATCGTCTACATCGCCCGAACCGCCGGAACCCGCGTCATGGCCGTCGATCTCCACATCGGCTCGCGACTTCCCGCCTACTGCACCAGCATGGGCCGCGTCCTGCTCGCCTACCTCCCCTCCGAAGAGCTCGAAGCCTACCTCGCCCGCGTCGTCCTCACCCCCCACACCACCCGCACCATCACCACCGTCGAAAAGCTCCGCATCGCCCTCCGCAACGTCCGCCGCAACGGCTACGCCGTGGTCGACCAGGAGCTCGAAGTCGGCCTCCGCTCCCTCGCCGTCCCCGTTTACTCGCCATCCGGACGCGTCGCCGCCACCGTCAACCTCTCCGGCAACGCCCCCCGCATGCCCGTCTACGACATGCAGACCCGCTTCCTCCCCTACCTCCGCAACGCCGCGCTCGAGCTCGGAGCCTTCCTTCGTTGATGGTTTGAAAAAACGAACCTGTGTGTAGCCACGATGAACGATTCATCGTCTAGACAGAGGAACGGAATCGATCTCCGAAGGTCCGAAGGAAGGATGCGCCCCACAACACCGTAAAGTCCCGACCCTGGAATTCCAACGCTAGGGCTATTCCCCAATCGCGGCGGTCGTCAGGGCCGAAGGCCCGATCTATACCAGCCCAGGCTGAAGGCCTGGGTATTCGAATCGCAAAGAGACTGAGGGCTGAAAGCCCGACCTATAAGGAGCCGAACCACATCTCCAGGACAACCGCTCTCATCCACCAAACATAACCCCGTCGCCTCGCACCTTCGCCCCACCCGCCAGCCAGAAGCGACCAGCTCGTCCTCTCCACGCAGACACATCCTCACCTGCTACCAACCCGCAGCCCCCAAGGCTTCGCATGACCCACTGCGCGCAGAAACGCAGAGGCCGAGCCGTAACTCGCACCCGCCGGAGACCGACCTATTCCTCCTTCTCGTATACCCCGCGCCGTCATCGGATTCTGGCTTCTCGTCCTCGCCGCAATGCCCGCCGTGATCCGGCTCAATCACCCCGGCTGGGATCTGGCCGTCTATCACAACGCCATCCGCGCACTCCATGCCGGACACGACCCCTACTCCGACGCCATGGCCGTCCAGAGACTCTTTCACAGTCATCCGGAACTCCACATCGGCGGCGATCCGCCCTACAGCTACGTCTACTCTCCCATCACGCTTCCTGTCCTGCACCTCATCGGATCGCTCCCGCCATGGTTCAGCGGCAGCGCCTTCTGGCTCGTCTACCTCGCAGGATTCTTTACGACCCTCCGGGTAGTGATGCAGGCAGTCGAGAAGAGCGAGCGCACCACCTTCCTCTATCTGGCTGGCGTCTCCGCATTCTTTCCCTGCCTCCTCGCCAGCGGAGTCATCCTCAGCGGCAATGTCGCCTACATCCTCTACGCCCTCATGCTCCTGGCCGCCTCGTACGGCTGGAGACGCGGCTCCTGGACCTGGTTCTATCTTGTGGTTCTGGTCGCCTCCTGCATCAAGGCTCCCCTCCTCACGTTCCTCGCCATCCCGGTCCTCTCCGCCCGCCGGCAATGGATCCCAGCAAGCCTCACCGCCGCCGCCGGACTCGCGCTCTTCGCCGTCCAGCCCCGCCTCTGGCCCACCCTCTTCACCCATTACCTGGAGGCGGTCGAACTCCAATTCAGCTACAACCGCGACTTCGGTGGAAGTCCCGCAGGCATCTTCGCCGGAGTCCTCTTCGACCACCACATCCCCTACGCCCCGGCCACCTACGTCTTCTACCTCTCCTACGCCCTGCCCGTCTTCGCGGTCCTGCTCCATCTCTCTCGAAAATTCCTGCGCGGAAGCCTCTCACTTCAACAGTGGATGCCAGTTCTCCTCGTCGGCGTCATCCTCCTCAACCCCCGCATCATCGAGTACGACACCGCACCCCTCGCCATCCCCCTGGCCCTGCTCGCCTGGCGCTATCTGAACTCGATCACCACCCGCCACGCAACCATACTCATCTTCTCGATCGTCTTCGTCATCACCAACGCCGTCGCACTCTACAGCTGGGACCTCAGCAAGCTGCTCCAGGGCCCTCTCCTCGCGACCCTCTTCGCCGCCGGCTCCTGGAATCTAGTCCAGCAGAACTTGACAGAACGCACGCCCCCCGACGACCAACTACCAACGACCCGGAAGAAGCAACCCACGAAGATACACATCGCCAGCAGAGACGGCGTCCTCACCACGTCCGGCTAACGCCCGCTGTCCAGTTTTGCCATACAACGGCCCACCTTGTGCACCTCTCCTGCGCGACCCAGAAGAGGTGCACAAGCCACCCCTCACTCCGGAGCCACACACCGCACAAACCCGACCCCATCCCCCACCACCGTAACCTCGCCGATCGGACAGACCACCGCCCGACCCGCAACCAGCGGCACATCTCCCGCCACCGTCCGCACCAAACCACTCCCACTCAACCCCACCAGACACCCAATCCCCGCAAACGGCACCACCGTCTTCCCCCCCGCCGCCTCAAACCGATCCACCACGAAATACCGCTCCTCAATCAGCCGCACAAACCCATCCATCGGCCGAGCCGCAACCTTCCCCGCGCGCGTCTCCGTCTTGGTCACGGCCAGCCCCTGCTCCAGGTGCAACTCCCTCGGCCGCCCGTAGTCGTAAAGCCGATACGTAACATCCGATGTTTGTTGCACTTCCAGCAAGGTGACCCCCGGCCCAATCGCATGAACCGTCCCCGCGTCGACGAACACCATATCCCCCACCGACACCGGAACCATCTCGATCAGCTCCTCCGTCCGCTCCCCCGCATGGCGCAGATCTTCAACCAGTACCCCCGGCTTCAGCCCCAGCGCAACCGCCGCACCAGCCTCCGCAGCCAGCACATACCAGCACTCCGTCTTCCCCCGAGGCTGCCCAAGCGCCTGCGCCTCCTCATCATCCGGATGTACCTGAATCGAAAGCTTATCGCTCGGAAAAAGCATCTTCACCAGCAGCGGAAAATCCTCCGCAACCTCCGCCAGCATCTTGCCCGCATCAGGCCCGGTCGCGATCACACTCTCCGGCCCCGTCAACCACGCCTCCCCCACCGGATTCGAACTCCCCGTCTCCAGATACCACGGAGCCAGGCTCAAACGCCCCCAGACCCGCTCACTAAACGTCGGCTCCAACCCAAACGGAACCACAATCTCACTCGCCAACTTAGTCATCATCATCCTTTTTCTTTGTCTTTCTCTGTTCAGTCAGCAGAGCCGGAACCGCCCGGTCTCCCATCGCATCCTGCCACAGGATCACGTTCAGCTTCCGGGCATCCGCGCGATCCGCATGGCGAAAGTCCATCTTCTCAGACGCCATCGCACCCACCGCATTCTTCGTATTTGCCGTATAAATCAGCCCATTCTCCCGATTCCGATAGATCGCATCGAACGCCCCCTGCTCCCCCACACCCATAAACGCCGACCCCATCAGCGAAGCGAACGCATCGTTATTGTTCATCGGTGGCAGCCCCAGCACCGTCTCCATCGTCCGGATCATGCTCACCGTTGAATAAAATCTACTATCCACGGTCAGAGTCGTCGGAGCATACTTGCTCACAATCAGCGCCATGCTCCGATGCGCATCCACATGGTCTGCCCCATTCTGAGCATCGTCCTCCAGGATGAAGAAAGCCGTATCGTCCCAGTAAGCCGTGTGCGACACCGCCTCCACCGCCCGTCCGATCGCCAGATCATTATCCGCCACACTCGACCGCGGGGTAGGCCCACCCGGCGTAGTCCCCGCCGTATGATCATTGGCCAGGCGCAGCATCACAAAGTTCGGCATCGTGTCCGTCCCTGCCGCCCGATCCTTAACCCATTGCTTGAAGTGTTTCTCAAATACCGCATACCGAATCTGGTCCGGAATCCGCAGGTTGAAGTCCGGCTGCTCCGCCGCAAAGTGCCCCACCAGCTCCGGCTTGGTCGCTTTATTCGCCGCCAGCAACGGAATCGCCCAAGGCCACTTGTTCACCCCACCACCCCACGCCTCCGGAATCGCCCCTCCCGGAGCAATCTCCTTCGGCGAGCAAGCCCTCACCTCTCCCGGCATCGCCCCCGCCTGCGAGTCGATCGTCTTCTGAGCATTCTTGTCATTGCAGAAGACCGAAGAGATGAATTCGCCAAAGTGATACAGCGTCTTCCCATGCGCCGCCAGGTTCCCCCACAAGTACCCACTCTGCGGCTCATTCACATCCGCAATCTTCTGTTCCAGCGGATACCCCGCGGCCACCACCCCCTCAAAGTCATACGTATGCGCCCCCCCACGATAATTCTGCTCCCAAGTCTTCTCCAGATAGTCCGTCCCAATCGCCGCATTCGACCACACATGCCCATCCCCT
Organism: bacterium; assembly: GCA_026225095.1. Classification (GTDB taxonomy): domain Bacteria; phylum Acidobacteriota; class Terriglobia; order Terriglobales; family Acidobacteriaceae; genus Edaphobacter. The sequence continues at coordinate 20,952 of JAMFSC010000043.1, read as the reverse complement.
GACACCTCCCCCGAGTCGAAGAAGTTGTCGAAAACCCCAAACCGCAGCGCCATCGCATGCTGGTTCGGAGTCACATCCTCCCCATACATCGTCAGCGTCTTATCCCCATTGCCAACCGGCTTCCCATCCTTCGCCAGGTCGCCAAACTCCTGATCGTAGGTCCGATTCTCCTTGATGATGTAGATCACGTGCTTTATCGGAGATGCACCACCCCGAAACGCAATCATCTCCGCCGCCGCCTTCATCCGGTTCGAAGCCAGCACCTCCTGCGTATACCGAGGCAGCTCCGCCTCCACCGCCTTCACATCGATCGCCGCCAGCGACCCATGCAGCAGCGTCCCAATGTAAGTCGTGCCCCGCCGCGAAAGGCCCGTATTCTTCGATAGAGCCGTCTGCTGCTGCGGAAAGTTATTCGGCCCCGTCCCCCTTCCCTTCGCCGTCGCCACATACAGCTTGTCCCCGGCAAAAACCATCGCCATCGGCATCCACTCCGTCGGCACAAAGCCCACCGGCTCGACCATCCCCGCCCTGGCCGCCCGCGCTGTCAGCTTCCCCGTATCAAGCACCGCGACCGCATCCGACCCCAGGCTCCCCACATACACCCGCCGCCCATCCCCACTCACCGCCAGCGCCTCCGGCTCCGCGCCAAAGTAGGTCTGCCCCGGCAGCCGCACGTCGTAGTACCCCTTCACCACAAATTCGTTCTTTTCCACCTCGATCGCCGCCACCGCATCCCGGTTCGACAGCGCCACATACATCACCTTGCCGTCCGGCGAGATCTCAAGCCCACATGGATGCGTCCCCGGCTTCACAGGATCCGCCGGCTTCATCAAAGCCAGCTTCCGCCCGACAGTTCCCTTCACCAGGTCGAGTTCCACCACCTCACTGGCATTCCAAAGCCCCACAAACGCCCGCTTCCGGTCCTTCGAAACCGCCAGCGCCACTGGATAAGTAGAAGGCACCGCATCCGTCTCCGAGAGATCGAACCGCGTCACCACCGCCCCCGTCGCCGCATCCATCAACAGCACATCGTCCGAGAGATTATCCGCAACCAGCAACTTCTCGTTCGCTCCGGAGCCGGAAGCCCCCGGCAAAACCGCAATCGCCGCCGGAAACGGAATCCCCTTCGCCCCATCCACCCCACCGATCAGCTTCGTTCGCCGCCCTCCAGCTAACGCCTGCAGCCCAATGGGGAGAAACCGTTCCGCCACAATCTTCCCCTCGCTGAACCCATAGACGACGACCCCGTTCCCGACCTTCTTCTTCCCATCCCCCACCGGCTCCGGAGTCGATCCCATGCTGGCATACACATGCCTTCCATCCCCACTGAACGCCAGCCCTGAATACAGCGTGTTCTTCGAATCCACCAGCGTCCGCGCATCAGGAAAGTCCACCACCGACCCCGAGCGCGTATCCATCACCGCCAGCGACTGCATATACCCCGACTCGAACGTCCCATACCCGGCGTTCACCGTCACCACATACCGCCCGTCCGGAGACACCGCCATCGACATCGGCAGCGAGTTCAGCCGCTGCGGGCTCCCCGGCACCGTCCCCAGCGACTTCGACGATGGCAGATCCAGCTCTCCCGCCTGCCCCCACGCCGCCGCCGCACCGCACGCCACTCCCACAACGAGAACTCCAGCCGTCCGCATCCGTTCGTTTCTCATACCCAACACCCTACCAAATCTGTCCATACAGCCCATTACAAAAGTCTTACAACGCCCCCGATCTTATCCTGCTAGCGTTGTCTTCAAGCAGTACACGAGGACGATAAAGAAACCATATGACTCCCATGCTCCAGACCCCCGATAAGGCCCAGAACGATAAGACCAGGAATGGCGTCAACCTCTGCGAGACCCCAGAGCAGATCGCCGCGATGAGCGAGTTTTCGAATACCACCACCCGCGTCCGCGGCGTGGCCTTCACCGGCGAGAACGTCAAGACCATGGCCACCGCCAATATCGCGGCCGCCACGGCTGCCAAGGTGAAGCAGGATCTCCGCATGGGCCGCGAGCACCAGCAGGGACGCATCAACTGGATCACATGCACCGCCATGGGCCTGTTCCACGTCGGAGCCGTCGCCGCCCTCTTCTTCTTCTCCTGGAAGAACCTGGCCGCATTCTTCGTCATGTACTTCTTCGCGATCAACGTGGGCATTGGCATGTGCTACCACCGCCTGCTCACCCATCGCGGCTACAAAGTCCCAAAATGGCTCGAATACTTCATCACCGCCTGTGGCTGCCTCGCGCTTGAGGGCGGACCCATCTTCTGGGTCGCCACCCACCGCGTCCACCACCAGAACTCCGACCACGAAGGCGACCCCCACACCCCGCACGATGGAACATGGTGGGCCCACGCCGGCTGGATCCTCTCCGGACGCGCCATGCACTCCGAGACCGCACTCCTCGGCCGCTACGCCCCCGACCTCACCCGCGACAAGGTTCACGTCTGGCTCTCGAAGTACCACTACGTCCCCCTGGTCGTCACCGGCCTCGCCCAGATCGCCATCGGCTCCGCCCTCACCCACACCCTCGCCGGCGGCCTGACGATGCTTCTCTGGGGAACCTTCCTTCGCGTCACGGTCGGCCTGCACGCCACCTGGCTGGTCAACTCCGCCACCCACCTCTGGGGCACACGCCGCTTCGAGACCCGCGACGACTCCCGCAACTCCTGGTGGGTCGCCCTGCTCACCGGCGGCGAAGGCTGGCACAACAACCACCACGCCCACCCCGTCAGCGCCCGCCACGGCCTCACCTGGTACGAGTTCGACATCAACTACTACGGCATCTGGCTCATGGAAAAAGTCGGCCTTGCCAAGAAGGTCCAGGTAGCCAAGTTCGATCCCGCCAGCCCCAAGCCCGCCGGCGCCAACTAACCACCGCGGCAACAAGAATCGAAGGGGCCGCACCGACAAGGTGCGGCCTCTTCGATTTGCCGGCCGCCGCCCGCATGACGAACACCTCCCCTGCTGTCTGTCATCCCCGAGGGAATCTGCGTTTTCTTTGCCGTTACCGGCCCAAATCCCCAAGGATCACGATGCCCCGCGAAGACTTTCCCCACAACTGGACCGTCGAAATACTCCCACGCCCGCCCCTCATCGCCCCCGCGCGTCAGTTCACCTACCCTCACCAGATCGCCGGAGAAGAAGACGCGCTCGCCCGCGGAGCACTCCATCTCCTCATCCGCCCCGCCCCCGGCCACCCACAGTTCCTGGCCACCTGCGCCCTCGGCTTCCGTGATCCCACCATGCCCACAGGAGTCTTCCCCACCCCCAACCCCGACGAACTCTGCGCCCTGGCCGGAGGCTATGCCTACATCATCGATGCTTCGGAGCCCACCCGCTCCACCCACATCCCCATGAAGCCCGTAACCGCCATCCTCCCCACCCCGGAACACAATCTCATCCTCTTCGCTGGCTTCCACACGGCTCTGGCATGGGGACGGGATGGAATCGCATGGCAGACGGCGCGTCTGAGCTGGGATGGCATCACCCTTGGCGATGTTGTCCAAGGCCACGTTCAGGGAAAGGGTTGGGACCTCATGTCAGACCGCGAGATCCCCTTCTCTATCGATCTCTCCAACGGCCACCACACTGGAAGCCCCTTTCCCCCGAAGGCGTAGTCGGCCCGCAACTCGAGTCCCCCAGTGCGTTCCCTCTACCCCTCCGCGGAGGCCACCTCGTAGAAGCTCAAAGCCGCGTCCCCCTGCTTTGAGGTCCGAACATGTTCCAGTGCCCCGAACCGCAGCGGAAGCTGGTTCTTGCTCGAATGTTCCGCCACGACGACGGCACCCACCGCCAGAATGGCTCGCCCTTTCACGCTGCCGAAGAAGTTCAGCGTCCCCAGGTACTCCTGCTCCGCCTCATACGGTGGGTCGAGGAACACGATATCGATCGTCCCCGGCAACTTCACCAGCCGCTGCAGCATCGACCCCGTCCCCCGATCGTCCAGCGTATATCCCTTGTCGATCTTCAGCGCGGCCAGATTTGCCCGCAACGCCACCGTGGCCGCATCCCCGTTCTCCGCGAACCACACATGCACAGCCCCCCGGCTGATGGCCTCGATCCCCACCGCGCCGGTCCCCGCGTAAAGATCGACCACCCTCCCACCGGGCACTCGCGGAGCCAGAATATTGAACAAGGTCTCCCGCAGCCGGTCGCTGGTCGGCCTGGTTACGGTTCCTTTTGGGGCCAGAAGTTGTCTCGAACGATAGGTTCCGCCAATCACGCGCATCCCCCCATCGTAGCCGTCCCATCCAGCGCATACAATCAAGCCATGCGTGGGTGGTCCTTTCCAGTTGGTCGAGTTCTCGGTGTTGATTTGCGAATGCATGCGTTCTTCCTGCTCTTGCTCGCCTTTTCCATTAGCTTTGGCATCTACGACAGCGGCAGCGGAGCCCGCGGCTTCCTGATCTGGTGGATGCTCGTGGTCGCAGTCCTCATCCGAGAGGTAGCCCGCGCCGTCGCCGCCGCCTGCTTCGGCCTCGAACTCCGCAGTCTCCTTCTCCTCCCCACCGGGGGCCTCCCCACCTACGGGACCGGAGGAGACGCCCACGGACCCGCGAAGGCAGCAGAGGCCGTCCTCCAACGCCGCATCGCCCTCGTCGGCCCGGTCGCCAACCTGCTCGCCGGTGCCATCGTCGCCGGAGCCATCCTGGCCGTTGCACCAGAGATCAGCCTCTTTACCCGGCCCTGGGTAACCCCCGCCCACCTCCTGAAGGCGTTCGTCTGGGTCAACCTCCTGCTCGGCGGGGTCAATCTCCTCCCTGCCCCCGCACTCGACGGTGGTCGAGGCCTGCCCCAGGCTCTCGGTGGCGCCAAAGCATCGATCCCCGACCGCCCCACCCTTCTCGGCATGAAGTCTTTCGTCGGATTCGGCCAGATGATTGCCATCGCGCTCGTCATCGCCGGAATCGCCCTCGGCAGCGTCTGGTTCATCATGATTGGCTTCTTCGTCCTCCTCGGCGCCCACATGGAGGATCAGGGGCTAGTGCTCCAAACCGAGGTCGACACGATCACCATGCGCGACGTCATGCTCACCGACTACTCCACCCTCTCCGCCTCCGACACGCTCGAAGACGCCCTCGAGCGTGCCGTGCACAACCTGCAGGATGTCTTCCCCGTCGTCCGCGGAGGCACCATCGTCGGAGCCGTCTCCCGCCAAAGCATCGTCGAGGCCCTCCAGGCCGGAGGCAACAGCTACATCCAGGGAGTCATGGCCCGCACCTTCGAGGTCGCCCGCCCGGAAGACCCGCTGGTCAAAACCCTCCGGCGCATCGCGGCCTCCGGAAGCGCCCAGTTCGTCCCGGTCCTCGATGGCGACCGCGTCCTCGGCATCGTCACCCCTCACCATCTCTCCCAGGCCATCCGCCTCCGCGGCCACCTGCCCCGACGCCAGCGAGAGCGCGATGCCCGCTGACATCGAACCGGACCCGGAAGCGACCTCTCCCGAAGCGCCCCTTCCTGAAGCGCTGCACGAGGACCTCCCTGAAGCCGGTCCACCAGGACCCCCAGGCAAAGACCGCCCTCTCGCCCCCGGCCTCTACCTCGTTGCGACCCCCATCGGCAACCTCGAGGACATCACCCTCCGCGCGCTCCGCGTCCTCCGCTCTGCCGATCGCATTGCGTGCGAAGACACCCGCCAGACCCAGAAGCTCCTCAACCACTTCGGAATCCGCACCCCCACCGTCAGCTACCACATGCACAACGAGCTATCCCGGTCGGAAGAGCTCATCGCCGACCTCCGTGCCGGAGCCCGCATCGCCATCGTCAGCGACGCCGGCACCCCCGGCATCGCCGACCCCGGCGGCCACATCGCCGCAGCAGCAATCGCCGCAGCAATCCCCGTCTACCCCGTCCCCGGAGCCAACGCCGCCGTCTCCGCCCTCATCGCCAGCGGCCTCTCCACGGAGCACTTCAGCTTTCACGGCTTCCTGCACTCGAAGCAAGGCCAGCGCCGTTCCTCGCTCGAAGCCCTGACCCGCACCGGCGCAACCCACATCTTCTACGAGGCTCCCCACCGCATCCTCGATACCCTCACCGACGTCGCAGCCGTCTTCGGAGACGATCAACCCATCGCCGTAGCTCGCGAACTGACCAAGCTCCACGAAGAGTTCCTGCGCGGCCCAGTCGCGCAGGTCCGCGCCACCCTCGCCTCCCGCGCCCAGGTTCGAGGAGAGATCGTCCTCCTGCTGGCCCCGGAACCAGCCGAAAAGACGACGACCTCCACGAGTTCCATCCTCGCAGAGGTCGCAGCCCTTCAAAAATCGGATGGTCTCAGCGAAATGGACGCCCTCAAACGCGTCGCGAAGTCCCGCGGAATGGGAAAAAGTGAAGCCTACCGCGAACTGCAGCGCGAACAGAGACGCGGCAGGCCCATCTAGAACGACCTATTCCCGTCCCATCACCCGGTCGTAGACATACCGATCGCTCGTGGTCCCAAGCGACTCATTATAAAAGCTCGAAGCACCCGACGCTTCCTTCAACTGTTCGGTAAAGCTGTGGATTGCCCGCAAGTGATCCGCCGTAGCCGGAATCTCCAGATGCTCCGTCTTCAGGAACTTCTGATATCCCCGATCCACCAGCCGCGCGATCTCCCCATTCAGCAACCATCCCGCCCGCGCCAGGATCTCGACGCTTCCATCCTTCGCCGCGGCAATCTCCGCCGCGCACCCAAACTTCCGCACCTGAAAGGCCCCGGACCCACCACGTGAACCCTTGGACGCCGGTGCGACATCAAAGTGGTGTGTGCCAAGTTCGGCGAGAACATCTTGAAAGCTTCGTTGTTGCGTCTTCTTTGCCATAAGTTAGACTCGGTTTAACCATCGCACATCTGCCGTCAGCCATCAATCGGCTAGACAACACGATGTCATCGAAGCGCCCAAATCTGCATTGGATGAGAACATGATCACCACCGTGAAGCCTCTCGGCACAAGCATCCCGGAACGCGTCGGCCATACGCCCCTCGTGCGCATCGACCGCGTCGCTGATGACCTCCAGGGCATCCAGATCCTCGGCAAAGCCGAATGGGCCAACCCCGGCGGCTCCGTCAAGGATCGCGCCGCATCCGCCATCGTCGCCGACGCCCAGGCCCGCGGCCACCTCCAGAACGGCCACGGCCTCCTGGACGCCACCAGCGGCAACACCGGCATCGCCTACGCCATGCTGGGCGCCGCGATGAACTTCCCCGTCACCCTCAGCATGCCCTCGAACGTCTCCCCCGAGCGCAAACACATCCTCTCCGCCTACGGTGCGGAGATCGTCTGGACCGACCCCGGCGAAGGTTCCGACGGCGCCATCCGCAAGGCCCGCGAGATGGCCTCCGCCCAGCCCGATCGCTTCTTCTACGCCGACCAGTACTCCAACCCCGCCAACTGGAAGGCTCACTACCACACCACCGCCAACGAGATCTGGGACCAGACCGAAGGCCATATCACCCACTTCATCGCCGGCCTCGGAACCAGCGGAACCTTCATGGGAACCACCCGCCGCCTTCGCGAGCTGAACCCCAGCATCCGCTGCATCTCCATGCAGCCCGACTCCCCCTTCCACGGCCTCGAAGGCATGAAGCACATGCCCACCGCCATCATCCCCGCCATCTACGATCCCGCGCTCGCCGACGAAAACATCGAGATGCCGACTGAATCCGCCTACCGCATGGCCAAGCACCTCGCCCGCCATCAGGGCCTGCTCGTCGGAATCTCCGCCGCCGCCGCCGTAGCCGCCGCCGTCCAGATCGGCGAACGCGAGGCCCACGCCGGAAGAGAAGCCGTCATCGTGACCATCCTCTGCGACTCCGCGGACAAGTACCTCAGCGAACGTTTCTGGCAGGAGGGCTGAACATGCTCCACATCGAATACGTCCACTACGAAGCCCTCCGCGCCCACGGCGAAGAGACCTACCCCCACGAGTGCTGCGGCGTCCTCCTGGGCCGCTCCCTCGCCGGCGTCAACCACGTCCGCGAGATCGTCCGCGCCGGCAACACCCGCACCGACTCCGCCCACAACCGTTACAACATCGCCCCCCAGGAACTCATCAAGATCCAGCGCCAGGCCCGCACCGCCGGTCTCGACATCGTCGGCTTCTACCACTCGCACCCCGACCACCCCGCGCAGTGGTCTACCACCGACTTCGCCGAGGCCCACTGGATCGGCTGCTCCTACGTCATCACCAGCACCGACCACGGCCGCGCCATCACCACCAACTCTTTTCTCCTCGCCGGAACCACCGAGGAAGACAAACGCTTCGAAGATGAGAGCATAGAGATTGAGATCGCCCAGCCCCAGGCCTCTGAAATCCAGCCTGGAGTTACTGAAATCACGATCCACGGAGATCCCGCATGAAGATTCACATCCCCACTCCCCTGCGCGCCTACACCGGCGGCCAGGAGACCATCACCCTGGCTGCACAAAACGTCGGCGGAGCCCTCGTTGCCCTCACCACCGAGTTCCCCGCCCTGCGCCAGCACCTCCTCACCCCCGAGGGCAAGACCCGCTCCTTCGTCAACCTCTACCTCAACGACGACGACGTCCGGTACCTTCCCGAAAAGGACGACTCCCCCGTCTCCGACTCCGACGAACTCACCATCATTCCGTCCATCGCCGGCGGCTGTTGTCTCTAATTCCATCTAGCTCCACCCCTCACATTCCCATTACCCCACGCGGAGCAGTTATCCGCCCAGCGCCGCCACGTAAGGAATCTGAACCCATATGCCCACCGAAACCCTCATCGAAACCGAACTCCCGAAGCTCACCAACGAAGAGATCTCCCGCTACTCCCGCCACCTCATCCTTCCCGAGGTCGGCTACGAGGGCCAGCAGAAGCTCAAGGCAGCCCGCGTCCTCTGCGTCGGAACCGGCGGCCTCGGAGCCCCGCTCGCCCTCTATCTCACCGCCGCCGGCGTCGGAACCATCGGCCTCGTCGACTTCGACACCGTCGACGCCTCGAACCTCCAGCGTCAGATCATCCACTCCACCGCCACCGTCGGCAAGCTCAAGGTCGACTCCGCCGAGATCATGCTCAAGGGCCTCAACCCCGCCGTCAACGTCGTCAAGCACAACACCATGCTGACCAGCGCCAACGCCCTCGACATCTTCAAGGACTACGACGTCATCGCCGACGGAACCGATAACTTCCAGACCCGCTACCTCGTCAACGACGCCTGCGTCCTCACCGGCAAGCCCAACGCCTACGGCTCCATCTTCCGCTTCGAAGGCCAGGCCAGCGTCTTCGCCACCAAGGAAGGCCCCTGCTACCGCTGCCTCTACCCCGAGCCCCCGCCGCCCGGCCTCGTCCCCTCCTGCGCCGAAGGCGGAGTCCTCGGCATCCTGCCCGGCCTCGTCGGCGTCATCCAGGCCACCGAGGTCATCAAACTGATCCTGGGAATCGGAGACACCCTCGTAGGCCGCCTCCTCCTCGTAGACGCCCTCGCCATGAGCTTCCGCACCCTGAAACTCCGCAAGAACCCCGACTGCCCCGCCTGCGGAACCCACCCGACCGTGACGGAACTCATCGACTACGACCAGTTCTGCGGCATCCCCAAGCCAACCGAAACCGGCCCCCTCGAAGTCGCCCAGAATCAGGCCGTAGCCGAACTCCCGGTCGTCGAAGGCATCCCCCAGATCACCGTCGAAGCCCTAAAACGCAAGATTGACGCGAAGGAAGACATCTTCATCCTCGACGTCCGTGAGCCCCACGAGTACCCCATTGCGAACCTCGGAGCACCCCTCATCCCTGTCGGCGACATCACAAAGCGGATCGACGAGCTAGCCGTCCAGAAAAATCGCGAGGTCATCGTCCACTGCCGCTCCGGAGCCCGCAGCCAGAAGGCCGCCCTCGCCCTCAAGGCCGCCGGCTTCACCAACGTCTCCAACCTCACCGGCGGCATCCTCGCCTGGGCCGAGAAGATCGACCCCACGATGCCCAAATACTGAGTCCGCCCCTGGCCCCAGCCCACCCGCGCCGAAGTTGGGTGCCCCACCTTCGGCACACGCCTCATCGTGCCTAAGGTGGGCGGGGCGCCACGGCCATCTCCGCACGCCACCTTGGCCGTTGCCCCTTCTGTTTTGCCGTTGTCCTTTCTGTCTGTCGCTCTCAAAGGAAATCTGCGTTTGCACTCGCCTTTGCCGTTGCCCTTCTGTCTGTCATTCCCGAAGGGAATCTGCGTTTGCACTTGCCCTTCCACCCCAATCGACCGCGAATCTCCCTCCGAGCCGTCCTTCACCCACCCCGCCCCACCCCAAACCAGCTAAAATCACCTAGATGATCGATCTAGCCTACGTCCGGGCCAACCTCCCGGTAGTCGAAGCCAAACTCCGCGCACGCGGCGTCGACCCAGCCCTCCTCGCCAACTTCGCCGCCATTGACCAAGAGCGGCGCGAGGCCATCACCCGCCTGGAGACTCTCAAGGCCCAGCGCAACCAACTGACGGCTGAGATCGCCAAACTCCGCAAAGCCGGTCACGACGCCACCGCTCCCACCGAGGAGACCCGGACACTCAAGTCCGAGCTCGAAGCCCTCGAGACCCACGCCGCCACCTCCGACCAGAAGCTCCAGGAGATCCTCCAGGCCCTCCCCAACCTCCCGGCCGACGACGTCCCCACCGGTGCCTCCGCCGAAGAGAACGTCGAAGTCCACCGCTGGGGCACCATCCCCGAAATTGCCAACCCAAAGCCCCACTGGGAACTAGGCGAACACCTCGGCATCCTCGACTTCGACCGCGCCGCCAAGATCTCCGGCTCCCGTTTCGTCGTCCAGTTCGGCCAGGGAGCCCGCCTCGAACGCGCCCTCGCGAACTTCATGCTCGACCTGCACACCCGCGAACACGGCTATACAGAGGTCCAGCCCCCGAACATGGTCAATTCCAAGTCCCTCTTCGGAACCGGCAACCTTCCCAAGTTCGCCGAAGACCTCTTCCACTGTGATGACAAGGGTCCCTACATCCCCGGGCAGCTTCAGGAAAACGACCACTGGCTCATCCCCACGGCCGAGGTCCCAGTCACCAACCTCTTCCGCGACGAGACCCTCGACGAGGTGGAACTTCCCATCTCCTTCTGCGCCTACAGCCCCTGCTACCGCTCTGAAGCCGGTTCCTACGGCCGTGACGTTCGCGGCATGATCCGCCAGCACCAGTTCCAGAAGGTCGAGCTCGTCAAGTTCGCCCGTCCCGACGACTCCGAATCCCAGCACGAGTGCCTCACTCGAGACGCAGAGCGCGTCCTCGAGCTCCTCGGCCTCCCCTACCGCCGCATGCTCCTCTGCAGCGGAGACATGGGTTTCTCACCCGCCAAGACCTACGACGTCGAGGTCTGGCTCCCCGGCCAGCAGCTCTACCGCGAGATCAGCTCCTGCTCCAACTACCGCGACTTCCAGGCCCGCCGCGCCAACATCCGCTACAAACCCACACAGGCCAAAAAGTCCGAATTTCTCCATACCCTCAACGGCTCCGGCCTCGCTGTCGGCCGCACCTACGTCGCCGTCCTCGAAAACTACCAGCAGCCCGACGGCTCCATCCGCATCCCGGAGGTCCTCGTCCCCTACATGAACGGCGAGACCGTCATCACCCAGAGAAAGGTCAGGACCTGAACCGCATGGGCATCGGCCGCACCCTCCGCAGCTACATCTTCTGGACCTACGACCGTGGCAGCGTCCCCTATGACATCATGGTCTCGCTCATCCTCCTGTTCCTCTTCATATCCCCCCACCTGATCGACTACAAGGACAAGCCCGTCGCCACCATCGCCCTCCACGCCTCCGAGGTCCTCGTCAAAGAGGCCGGCACAGCCCCCAACGGCTCCAGCCGCTTCCTCTACGAGATGCGCGCCGACCAGGTCGCCTCGATGGCCGACTCCCTCACCCAGTCCATGGACACCGACTCCGGCCGCCGAGCCGCCATCCTCCACACCATCGAACCCATCGCCGGCGAAGTCACCCTCGAACGCTACGAACCCGTCCAGGACACCCACGGCAAAACCGTCGCCTACCACGCCTGGGTCCTCCGCTAGCCACGAGTGCTGCCGTCGCCGCTTCTGTCTGCGCCCATGCCCTTCTTTCTGTCATTCCCGAAGGGAATCTGCGTTTGTCCTTGCCGTTGCGCACCATGAAACCACAGCCGAGGCCACGCCCGACCGACCATGAACGTCCAATACCCGGGAGCCCAAAGCATGACCAAAACCCTCGCCACCCTCACCCTCTGCCTGGCCGCCATCGCCGCCCCCGCACAAGACCGGCTCCAAACCGTCCTGCACCAGATGGACGAGGCCAGTACGAAATTCAGATCCGCCCAGGCCGACCTCAAGCAGGAACTCTACGAGCGCGTCGTCAAGGAGACCACCACCGAGACCGGCTCCACCTACTTCGAGCGCCACGGCGCCACCACCGAGATGGGCCTCAAGCTCAACCCGCCCAACACCCGCTTCATCGAGTACAAAAACGGCATGGCCCGCATCTTCGATCCCGGGGCAAACCATATCACGGAGATCCGAGCCGGAGCCAACCAGGGCCAGTACGAAAGCTACCTCACCCTCGGCTTCGGGGGCAGAGGATCCGACCTCACCCGGTCATGGGACATCACCGACCAGGGAACGGAACAGATCAACGACGGAGCCTCCAACATCCCCGTCGAAAAACTCGATCTCGTCTCCAAAGACCCCGGCGTGCGCAACAACTTCCTCCACATCACCGTCTGGATCGACCCCACCCGGTCCCTCTCCCTCAGGCAACAGTTCTTCCTCCCCGGCGGCGACTACCGCCTCGTCTCCTACACCCACATCCGCTACAACCAGAAGGTCGATACCGCCCCGTATGCCATCAAGCCCGGCAAGAATCCCACCATCGACCGCCGCTAGACAAATAGGGACCGCCACACCGCTCGTCATCTCGACCGAAGCGCAGCGAAGTGGAGAGACCCCCGCATTTGTTCTGGCCTTGCTCTCCGGTCTCTCTCGCAGCGCCACCCCGCCCCATGGCGTTGTTCCTGGCGCCTCATTTCTGCCCCCTGCTATGATGAGCCTATCCCCTTTAGAATGAATACTTTGAAAGGCATAACCTTTTAGAATCAATACTTTAGCCGAGACTGCCCGCGAGCATTTGGACTTAGGTCCTTTCGTTTGAATACTTTAGAACCTAAGGGGGGGGAGGGGGGGTACCCCGAACACCCGAGAGAGCGGCAGCACCGAGAACGATAAATATCGGAAAAAGCTCCAGCGTATATCGCGGTTCGGAGTTATCCAGGTTCGCCAGCATCGCACAGCGCAGCAGGCAGAACAGCACCATCGCAGCCTTCACACCGCTCTCGTCCCGCCAGCGCCATAGTCCGCAACCCGCAAGCACCAGATACCCCAGATTCACAACCCCGAACCCTACCGGAACCCAGAATCCGCTCCCACGCTGCCGCCACCAGTCCAGCGGATACTGCAGCAACTCCGTCCGCGGCCGCAGCAGCATATTCCCCAGCCGAGCCAGCGGAAGCCACGCATGGTATCGCCACCAGCCAGCCCGAATCCGCTCCTCCGCCAGCGCCGCGAACCGCCGGTCGAACTCCGGCGTCGCCGTGGTCGTCTGGTTGTACTCCTCGAGCAGCGCCGCGGTCGTCCTGTACTGCGCCTCCGAGTCGAACGCCCTCCCCGGCAGATCCGTCACCAGGATCGGGTCACTGTCATAGTGCCAATACACCTGGTCGGTGGAGATGAAGTCCACGCCCCAAGTCCGATACCACCGCTGAAACCCCACCGGAACATACTCCCCCGGATCGGTAGCACTCCGCGGAGCCAGCGGCTGGAACACGTGGAAGGTCCGCCAGTTCCGTACCGTCCACGGCACCAGCGGCACCACCACCAGCACCGCCGCCACCACCACCGCCCCAAACCGTCCCCCCCTCCGCCAGACCATCCACCCCATCACCGGAACCACAGCCACCGCCAGCAGCCCCTGCTCCGGCCGCAGCAGCACCGCATAGGCCATGCCCACACCGATCACTCCCACCCACCAGCTCCACCCCCGCCCCCCCCGATCCCAACCCACCACCCCCCAGAACACCACCCCCACACACCCCACACTCAACACCTCCGTCAGCGGAGCCCCCACATAGCTGGCGGTGAAGGGGCACAGCACCCCCAGCCACAGCCCCCACCACCACCCCCTCTGCCCCAAGACCCACCCCACCCCCGCCGCCCCCACGATATCGACCGCCGCCTGCACGAACATCACCGCCCGGTAATGCTCCACTCCGAAGACAGCGAAGCAGCCTGCGAGGAACAGAGGATAGCCCGGCAGCCGGATCAGCGTAGGCCGTACGCCACCCCCCGTCCTCGAGAAACCATAGATGCCATGCTGCAGCCAATTCTTGGCGATGTCGCCATAGATCAGACTATCGCCGGTCACCCGCGGTCCGTGTCCGATAAACCAGAACCTGAGCCAGAGACCAAGCAGCATCGCGATCACTACCCACAATGCTCCGCGCCAATTTTCTCCGCGCGGAAGTCTCCTCCAGTTTTCCACCCTGTCTCCACCCATCTTTCGCTGCTTATGATAACCCTAAACGCGTGACCGAACCGTCACTTACGTCCCCTCCGCACCTGCTACGATGAGCTAGCGAAACGTAGTCCAATCATGAGCAAACCAGTCTTTTACGATCCGCAACGCAAACGTTGGAAGCGTGTGCGCCGCATCTTTGATGTCCTCGCTCTGTGTGGCCTGGTTCTCGGTCTGCTCTTCATCATCGGCCTCGCCCGGATGAAGCCACTCCCCGAGCTCCTTCTACAGACGCCCAAGCGCACCTATCGCGCGCTGCATACCGAACCTGTGCCCGTTCTCAAGCCCGGCCAGAAGCTCAATCGATCGGCCCACCGCAGATCGAGCCTAAGCCCCTCCGACATCCCGCTCAACAGCGGCGAGGGCCTACGTGCAGCCTATTACGTCGAGTGGGACGCAGCCAGCTACTCCTCGCTCAAGCAGCACATCAAGCAGATCGATCTCCTCTTCCCGGAATGGCTCCACGTCGTCACACCCGATGGATCCCTCACGGCCTTCACGACCGGCGATAACACCCCGTATGCGGTCGTGGACAGCGCCGGAACCCACGCCGTCGATGCCGAAAACAAGGTCGCCCACGTCATTGCGCAAGCCCGCGTCGACACGGACGTCTTCCCACTCGTCAACAATACGAATCCAGTCACCGGAGCCTACAGTCCCATCATCGGGGAGTTCCTCCGAACCCCCGCGGCCCGCGCCAACTTCATCCGCCAGGTCGATATCTTCCTCGCCGCGAATCCCAACTATCGTGGCTTGTCTGTCGACTTCGAGGACATCCCCCCCGCCGATCAGGCCGGCTACCAGTCACTAGTCGCGGACCTTTACGCGGACTTCCACAAGCGAAATCTTCGTCTCTACCTCAAGACCCCCATCGGCGATGAGGACTATGACCTCAAGTTCCTTGCCGATCACTCCGACGGTCTGCTCCTGTTGAACTACGATCAGCACCAGACTTCAAGCCCCTCCGGACCCATCGCCGCGCAGGACTGGTTCATCGATAACCTGACCACCGTCCTGAAGATCGTACCCAAGGAAAAGATCATCTGCGATCTGGGAAGCTATGGCTACGATTGGACCGTCCAGCTTCCTCCCCCAGCACCACCGGTCAAGCCGGGCCACAAGCCGTCTCCCGCGCCACCGGAGAAGGTCCTCTCCGCCCACTATATTTCGACCCAGAACGCGTGGCAGGAGGCTTACGACTCCGAGGCGAACGTCACCCTCGACCCCGACTCGCTCAACGCCCATTTTGCCTACGACGATATGGACGGCCACGTCCGCCACCAGGTATGGTTCCTGGACGCAGTCACCGTGCTCAACGAGATGCGGGCCGCACGTGCGCTCGGCATTCAGACCTATGCCCTCTGGCATCTCGGCTCGGAGGACAACTCTCTGTGGAAGATCTGGGACTCTCCGCTCCGAAGCGACCCCGCCAAGGCGCTCGCCGATGTCGAACCCGGCTACGAAGTAGACACCGAAGGCGATGGAGATATCCTCCGTGTCACCCGCACCCCTCAATTCGGCAAACGCTCGATCACCCTCGATGATGATGATGAGGTCAAGCCGCAGTACAAGACCATTACCTCCGAGACGATGTCATCCTATCCGCTCTCCTACACGGTTGAGCAATACGGCTATCAACCCAGGAAGGTAGCGATCACATTCGACGACGGGCCGGACCCGGACTGGACGCCGAAGATTCTCGACGTCCTCAAGCGTTATAACGTCAAGGCCACCTTCTTCATGATCGGAGAGGTGGCGGGAAATAACGTCGGGATCATGCAGCGGGTCTATCGCGAAGGTCACGAGATCGGCAATCACACCTTTACCCACCCGGATATCAGTGAAATCTCCAACGGGCAGGTCGATCTCCAACTCAATCTGACAGAGCGCCTCTTCGCCTCCAAACTCGGCGTGCAGCCACTCTACTTCCGCCCCCCTTACTCCATCGATCAGGAACCCGACACCAACGACCAGGCCGCGCCCGTCGAGCGCATTCAGGGCCTCGGCTACGTCATCATCGGCAACAAAATCGACACCAACGATTGGGACGAACACCCGCGCAAATCTCCCAAGGAGATCGCCGACTCCGTCTTCCAGCAGATGGCCGAGATGGACGCCCACCCCTGGACGCGAGGCTCCGTCATTCTGATGCACGATGGGGGCGGAGATCGGTCGGCGACGATCGCCGCGCTGCCCGTCCTCATCAATACCCTCCGCTCCCAGGGATACCAGATCGTTCCCGTCTCGGAGCTCGTCGGCAAGACTCGCGAAGAGGTCATGCCCCCCCTCAACGAGCATCAACGGTTGCAGGCTCGCGTTGACTCGATCGCCTTCTTCTTCTACGCCTTCTTCAACTTCTTCGTCGTTCATGTCTTCTTCGTCGGCGACGTCCTGATGAGCGCTAGGCTGATCATCATCGGCGTATGCGCCATCATCGATCGCCTGCGCAGGCGCAAAGATTTCGCCACTCCCGACTACAACCCGCGCGTCGCAGTGTTGATCCCCGCATACAACGAAGAGACCGTGATCGTCCGCACCATCCGTTCGGTCATGATGTCGAACTACAAGAACATTCGCATCATCGTCATCGACGATGGTTCCACGGACGAAACCTACAATGCGGCCCGCGACGCCTATCCCGCAGACATCGCCTCAGGCCGCCTGACCGTCCTGACGAAACCGAACGGCGGCAAGGCAGAGGCTCTCAACTTCGCGCTCCAGACCACCGACGAGGAGATCTACATCGGTATCGACGCCGATGGTGTCATCGCCCATGACGCCATCACTCGCCTTGTGCCGCACTTCGCTAACCCGCGCATCGGAGCCGTGGCCGGCAACGCCAAGGTCGGGAACCGCGTAAACCTCTGGACCCGCTGGCAGGCGCTCGAGTACATCACCAGCCAGAACTTCGAGCGCCGCGCGCTCGACCTCTTCGACGTTGTCATGGTCGTCCCGGGAGCCATCGGGGCATGGCGGACGCAGGCCGTCCGCGCCGGCGGGGGCTACGCCGTCGATACAGTCGCCGAGGACGCAGACCTTACGATGAATCTGCTCGAACAAGGCCTTTGGGTCATCTATGAAGACCAGGCACTGGCATTCACCGAAGCTCCGGTCAACGCCAACGGTCTGATGCGCCAGCGCTTTCGCTGGTCGTTCGGGATTCTCCAGGCAATCTGGAAGCACCGTGGAGCAATTCGCAACCGCCGCGCCATGGGCCTCTTCGCCTTGCCCAATATCCTCATTTTTCAGATCCTTCTGCCACTCGTGTCTCCTTTGATCGATCTGATGTTCGTCGCCGGCGTCTTCCATTACCTGATCGACCGGCACTTCCATCCTGAGACCGCCTCGACCGCGAGCTTCTATAAGCTTCTGACTTTCTTCCTCGCCTTCCTGATGATTGACTTCATTGCCTCGGCCCTCGCTTTTACATTAGAGCGCAAGCATCCCGCCAGCAAAGGAGACGCCTGGCTCCTCTTCCATATCTGGATCCAGCGTTTCACCTATCGTCAGGTCTTTTCAGTTGTTCTCTTCAAGACCATAAAGCGCGCGATCGACGGCAAGCCATTCAACTGGGACAAACTCGCCCGCACCGCGCAGATGTCCAAGGCGACCGAGGAACTCACTCAAGGCGACTGACTTATATCTTCTACGATCCTGGTGCCCGGTTCAGCTTGACATCGTCTCATTCGATCGATAAAGTTCGGGTCGAATAATATATCCTCCCGCGCCGCAGCTCGATCACAAGATCGATGCTGCCTCGCACGATCAAATTGTGCAATTGAATTTGCCTCTCGATCCATCTTTGCCTCGCGACTCACTGAGGAGTTCAATTCATGCCACTCAAGAAAATAGTCGCTGGGATGCTCCTCCTCGGAACAACATCAGTAATGGCACACGCTCAAGCATCTGCCGAGTTTCCCTGGGAGAAGCCCAGTCTGAGTACCGAAGAGCGGGTCAATTCCCTCGTATCAAGAATGACACTCGAAGAAAAAACTTCGCAGTTGATCAACACATCGGTTGCCATTCCGCGATTGCACGTCCCTGCGTACGACTGGTGGAATGAAGGACTGCATGGCGTCGCCCGGTCCGGCTACGCAACGCTCTTCCCACAGGCCATCGGCATGGCCGCGACCTGGGATACGGAGCTCTATGGCAACATAGCGGGGACCATCTCCACCGAGGCCCGCGCAAAGTACAACGAGGCCATCCGCCACGATGTCCATTCCATCTATTACGGTTTGACGATCTGGTCGCCCAACATCAACATCTTCCGAGACCCGCGCTGGGGGCGGGGCCAGGAGACCTACGGCGAAGACCCATATCTCACCAGTCGACTCGGTGTCGCATTCGTAAAGGGTCTGCAAGGCAACGATCCCAGATACTTCAAGGTGATCGCCACACCAAAGCACTTCGCCGTGCATAGCGGTCCGGAGTCGGACCGTCACCGTTTCAACGTTCTCCCCACCCCGCATGATCTTTGGGACACCTACCTTCCCGCCTTCCGCGCTACCATCGTCGAAGCCAAAGCAGACTCGATCATGTGTGCCTATAACGCCATCGACGGCGCCCCGGCCTGCGGCAACACGCAGCTCCTCGAGACGATCCTGCGCCACGACTGGGAATTCCAGGGATACGTCACATCTGACTGCGGCGCCATCGACGACTTCTTCGAAGCCAATGCCCACAAGTATTCGCCGGACAAGGAGTCCGCGGCGGTTGCGGGCATCCGGGCCGGCACCGATACCAACTGTGGGGGAACCTACAAGGCTCTTATAAGCGCCGTACAAAGAGGCCTCATCAAGGAATCAGAGATGGATGTTTCGTTGATGCGGCTCTTCACCGCTCGCATCAAACTTGGTCTCTTCGATCCAGACAGCATGGCGCCATATGCAAGGATTCCCTTCTCCGAGGTTGCGTCCCCTGAACATCATGCCATGGCGCTCAAGACAGCCGAAGAGTCCATGGTTCTATTGAAGAATCAAGGCAACGTCCTCCCGCTCAACCAGGGGATTCGATCCATCGCGGTGATCGGTCCAAACGCCGCCTCTCTTTCGGCAATCGAAGGCAACTACAACGCCGTACCCAGGAATCCCATCCTCCCCATCGATGGGATCGCCGCCGAATTCAAGAGCGCCCGGGTACTCTACGCACAGGGCTCCCCATACGCCGATGGCGTCCCGCTACCCGTACCCAGGACCATGCTGCATCCTGGAGATCATCCGACGGTAGAAGGGCTCAAGGGTGAATACTTTGCCGGAGATGGCTTTGGAAGCAATCCCATCTCGACGAGAATCGACAAGCAGATCGACTTCGACTGGAACTCCGCAAGTCCAGCCGAGGGGGTCCCTTCCGACCGATTCTCCGTACGCTGGAGCGGAGCGATCTCGGTTCCCGAACCTGGAACATACGAATTCGGAGTGCGCCTCGCACATTGCTATCCATGCAACGATCAGGAAAAATACGCGATCTATCTTGACGGCAAGGTGATCGCAACGTTCGCATCCCCGCCCGCAGCGCCCTATCGATCGAGCGACACCCCGCGCTTTAGCCTCGTCATCGACGACAGCAAGCCGCACGACCTCCGGGTCGAATACAGGCATGATGCGACGCTCTTTGGGGCAGGGATCACGCTCGAGTGGGTTCCAAAGCCTCTCCTGCTCGACAGAGAGGCGATCGCGACAGCCCAGAAAGCAGATGTGGTCCTGGCCTTCGTCGGTCTCTCCCCGGAGCTCGAGGGCGAGGAGATGCCGATCCATGTCGACGGCTTCTCCGGCGGAGATCGCACCGACATCAAACTCCCTGCTGCCCAGCAACATCTGCTCGAAGCCATCGCTGCTACGGGCAAGCCGCTCGTTGTCGTGCTGATGAACGGCAGCGCGCTCTCCACCACCTGGGCACAGGAACATGCCAGCGCCATCCTCGAAGCGTGGTATCCCGGCGAGGCCGGTTCTCAGGCCATCGCAGAGACCCTCAGTGGCAAGAACAATCCGGGTGGCCGCCTCCCCATCACCTTCTACGCATCGCTCGACCAGCTTCCGGATTTTGCCGACTACTCGATGCGTGGCCGCACCTATCGGTACTTCACCGGTAAGCCGCTCTACGACTTCGGCTACGGTCTCAGCTACACGACCTTCGCCTACTCGGCCCTGCACCTCTCGACGACCAGCCTGCAGGCAGGAGAAACCCTCACGGCAGAGGCCGACGTTCAGAACACAGGAGCCCGTGCAGGCGACGAGGTCGCCGAGGCCTATCTACTTCCGCCGCACACCAGCGTGTCCCCCAACCTTGCTCTCGTTGGCTTCACCCGCCTCCACCTCACTCCCGGTGAGAAGAGGCACATCGTCTTCCAGTTGGATCCGCGCACCCTCTCTCAGGTGGACGAGCAAGGTATCCGTGCCGTTCGCGCGGGCAGCTACCGCCTC
>JAMFSC010000267.1 GCA_026225095.1 bacterium | reverse complement strand
TTCGAGAAGTATCATATTGCTTTCGATGAGCAGTACGTCTGGGATTGATGGTCGGCTTATGTGTCGGGCCTTCAGCCCTCCGGTGTTTACGATCCCCTTACCTAGGCCTTCGGCCTAGGCTGGTATGTGGTCGCGCCTTTGGCGCTTAGAGTTGTGCTGGGTCTTGCTGAATCGTGACAGATGTATTGTCGGACCTTGGTCGAGTCCTAGGTGACGCGGAGGACTACTACGGTTTCGTCGTCGAAGTGGTCGGTGCCGGCCTGGAAGAGGGTGACGGCTTCGAGGATGGCTTCGACCGCGGATTCGGCGGACTGATGGGCGGTGGGGTGGTGTTGGAGGAGGGTGGAGAGGCGGTCGTCTCCGAACATCTCACCCAGGGGGTTGAGGGCGTCGACGATGCCGTCGGAGAAGAAGATGACCATGTCTCCGGATTGGGTGGGGAGGACGGTCTCCTCGTAGGTGACGTCTGGGAAGAGGCCGAGGGGGAAGCCTTCGAGCTGGAGGGTGCTGACAGACAAGGCGTTGGTGAGGGACTTGGTGTCGGCGGTGACGAAGAGGGGCTGGACGGAGCCCGCGTTGGCGAGGGTGAGGGTCTGGTCCGCGTCGTCCCAGACAGCCATCAGCATGGTCACGTACTGGGCGGCGAGTTTGCGCTCCTGGAGCTGGTCGTTGAGGGCGGCGAGCATCTTTGCGGGGCTCAGCTGCTGGATGGCTAACGACCGGAGGATTCCGGAGACCAGGGCGGCGTAGAGGGCTGCGGGGGCGGCCTTGCCGGATACGTCTCCTACGACGACGGCGGTGCGGCCGGGGCCGTAGTCGAGGAAGTCGTAGAGGTCTCCACCGATGGAGCGGGCGGGGAGGAAGCGGGCGGCGATCTGGGCTCTTGTGGGCTGTGGCGGGGCGGAGGGCAGAAGGCGGAGCTGGACCTCGCGGGCCATGGCGAGGTCGCGTTCGAGGCGCTGTTCTTCTTCGTGGATGCGCTGGTAGAGGCGGGCATTCGCGATGGAGATGGCGACCTGGGCTGCGAGGGTGGAGAGGGTGCGCTGGTGGTCTTCGTTGTAGTAGTTGACGCGGGTGTGTTCGAGGTCGATGACGCCGATGACGTTGCCTTTGTAGATGAGGGGGGCGGCGAGCTCGGAGCGGGTTTCGGGGTTGGCCATGACGTAGCGGGGGTCGCGGCGGACGTCGGGGGAGAGGATGGGGATGCGCTGCTGGGCGGCGGTTCCGATGATGCCCTGGCCGAGGAGGACGTTGCGCTCGCGGGTGATGCGTTCGCCGTAGCGGGTGGAGAAGCGGTGCTCGAGCTGGTCGGAGGTGTCGTTCCAGAGGAGGATGGTGAACATCTGGAAGTCGATGACGCGCTTCATGGAGAGGCCGATGCGCTCGAGGAGGTCGTCGGGATCGAGGATGGAGGTGATCTCGCGGGAGATCTCGTTGAGGACGGTGAGGGTCTGGGCCTGGCGGGAGACGCGGGTGTAGAGGCGGGCGTTCTCGACGGCGACGGCCATGCGGGAGGCGACGAGTTCGAGGAGGCGCTGGTGCTCGGCGGTGAAGTAAGCGGGGATCTCGGACTCGAAGTCGAGGACGCCGATGACCTTGTTCTTGACGATGAGGGGGACGGCGAGCTCGGAGCGGACGGCGGGGTTGGCGTTGATGTAGAACTCGGTGTTGGGGCCATGGGTGACGTCGTCGATGCGGATGGATTTGCGCTTGAGGGCGACCTGCCCGACGATGCCGTGGCCGATCTTGACGCGCTGGCGCTCGATCTCGGTGGTGTGGCCGACCTGGAAGCGCATCCAGAGCTCGTGGGTGCGGTCGTTGATGAGGAGGATGGCGAAGATGCGGTAGTCAATGACGGCGCGGACGAGGTCGGCGACGCGGTGCATGAGGGTGTTGAGGTCGAGGGTGGCGTTGAGGGCGTCGGCGAGATTGTGGAGGAAGTCGACGGCGAGGGGCTCGACGCGGATGTTGGGATTGGGGGCGTGGGGATGGAAGAGGGCGCGGGAGGGCTGGGGCTCCGTTTGCGGGTCGGGCGCGGCGGTCTCGGGATGAGGGGGAGGAGGCATCGGGCGTAGGGAACATTCTACTGTGGGTGGCGTTGCTATGATGCTGGGATGAATCAAGAGACATGGACAGCAGTCGATGAGTTTCTGGCAGATGCGCTGATTGCTCCCGATGCGGTGCAGGAGGAGACGCTGCGAAGGAACGCAGCGGAGGGCCTTCCGGCGATCGATGTGTCGCCGGTGCAGGGGAAGTTTCTCTATCTGCTGGCGAAGATTCGGGGGGCGCGGCGGATTCTGGAGATTGGGACGCTGGGCGGGTACAGCACCATCTGGATGGCTCGGGCTCTGCCCGGGGATGGGCGGCTGGTTTCGCTCGAGTTTTCGGCGAAACATGCGAGCGTCGCACGGGAGAATGTCGCTCGGGCCGGACTGAGGGACGTGGTGAAGATTTGTGTGGGGGCGGCGCTGGACTCTCTGGCCGCGCTGGAGGTCGAGGGGGAGGAGGTCTTCGACATGATCTTTATCGATGCGGATAAGCCGAATAATCCGGAGTATCTGAAGTGGGCTCTGCGGTTTTCGCGGGTGGGGACGGTGATCGTGGGGGACAACGTGATTCGGGATGGGCGGGTGGCGGATCTCGCGGATGACGATGAGCGGGTGGTCGGGTCGCGGCGTCTGGTGGAGATGATGGGGGAGGAGCCGAGAATCGACGCCACGGCCCTGCAGACGGTGGGACAGAAGGGGTATGACGGCTTTGCAATTGGGCTGGTGGTGGCTTGAGACGGATGAGAGATAAGATGATGGCGTAATGGCCCGGCGTCGCTGTGGCGAGTTCCTTCTCGATTGAGTTGCTTCTGGTTCAGGCTTCAAGACGCTTTTGGGGAGATTGCGCCATGGACTTGCAGGAACCAGGGACGCGCGAGGACGGCGAGATGTCGGGGCTGTCGAGCGGGTCGCCGCGGGTGGTCATTGGGGCACTGTCTCTGGCTGCGCTGGCTGGCGTGATCTGCCTGTTGATCCTGCCGGAGAAGACCTCGCTGGCCACGGTGATGGCGCGTGGCCTGGGGTATGTGGGGGCCACGGGGGCGGCCGGGGCTGCGGCGATGTGGATGGGCTGGGCGCTGCTGCGGGTGCAGTCGGAGCCGGCGCCTACGGCGTTTGGACAGGCTGCGGCGGAGGGTTTTGTGTTTCTGCCGTGCATCGTGCTGCTTGCCTTCAAGGATTCGGTGTGGGTTCTGCTCGCTGTGGGGGTGGGCCTGGCGGTGATGCTGCGGGGGATGCGGTACGTGTTTCCAGCCGGCGATGAATCGGACGAGATGGGATGGGAGGCAGGGGGGGAGTTTGCGGCACTGTATGGTCTGCCGGTGAAGGGGCAGCCGGTCTGGAAGATGGCGGTGGTCGCGATCTGCGTTCAGGCGTCGGTGATTGCGGTGTTTGCGGGGGATGTGGCGACGGCGAGCCTGTTTGCGGCGGTCTGGTGGTCGATGGTGCTGTGGCGCTTCAGTGCACTGCGCGCTTTGGGTGGGCAGGCGGTGCCGGTGCGGTGGCCACAGTGGACGCGCCTGGCGGAGATGGCTGTGTTTGCGGTGGTGGTGACTGCGTTTTTGCTGCTGCCATCGCCTCCGGGTAGGACGCGAGAGTTGCTGCGTGGTGGCATGAAGCGTCCGCCAGGAGATGGACAGGGGGATAGCGGTTCGAAGGGTGAGGGGTATGCGGGGATCATCCTTTGGCCTCCAGCGCAGAAGAAGGTGGAGGTGGTTGCGCCGAAGCCGCGTTCGGCGTTGTTTGTGGCAGGGCGGGCGAACCCGGTCGAGATTCCGTTTGATGGAGCTTACTGGTACTTCAAAGCTCCGGACCGGAGACCATCGGCGAAGGCGCATGTGGCGCATGGTCTGCCGGCGGAGTTGAATATTCGTTCGTCGGATCGGGCTCCTTTGTTGATGGAGGCGCACCAGAGGCTGGGGGCGCGGATCGATCTGGGCTGCTGCGGGGAGATCGATCTGGCGGTGACGAATGGGGACAACCGCGTGGGGAAGATTGCGGTGGGGATGATTCTGACGGATTCAAGTTCGCCGGCGCGGGCTTCCGTCTATTTGGGAGAGAAGACGCTGGCTTCGAGTGAAGCGTCGCAGATTGCGCTGACTCGGGCTCCTGTGGAGGAGACCGTGAGGTTTGCTGTCCCGCAGGCGGGGAGGGCGAAGGGCTTCGATGAGATCACCGTGTTCTTTATGCCGGACCGGGTGCGGGCGCTCGCGGGGGCGAAGGTGAACGTGCGGAGCTTTGTGCTGGTTCCCCGGTGACCGGTTCGGGGTGAACACAGCCTGTTGACTCCATAGTCGGAAAGCGATATAGTCGGTTTACGACAATGAAAACGCCTACCGACAGAACGTCTCCTCTCTCTCCGGCAACGCTTCATATCCTGCTTGCGCTTGCTGGCGGCGACCTGCATGGGTACGGGATCATCCAGGAGGTGGCTCGGTATAGCGAGGGCCGCTACAAACTTGGTCCCGGGACGCTGTACGACAACCTGAAGAAGATGATGGATGGGGGGCTGGTAGTGGATGCTCCACCTTCGGCGGAAGCGGGAGAGGAGCGGCGGTTTTATCGGCTGACTGCGGATGGGGGAAGTGCGCTGGCGGAAGAGGTGGATCGGCTGGAGCGGGTAGTGGAAGAGGCGCGGCTGCGCTTGCAGGCGAGGAGGCCGGAGGGTGTATGAAGACGACGGGGATTTTGCGGGTTGCTTATCGGGCGATTGTGCGGTGCCATCCGGCTGATTTTCGCGAACGGTTTGGCGAGGAGATGGTCTGGATCTTCGATGAGGAGAGCGGGCGGGGGCGTGCTGGACGAGCACTTGCGGATGGGGTGGTTTCGCTGGTTCGGCAGAGGACGCGGGGCGAAGAGGATTTCGTTGCGGTGGCTGCGGGCTTCGGATTGCTTCCGGCAGGGCTGAGGACGGGGCCACGAAGGATGGTGCAGGGAGGGTTTACGGTGGCGATCCTGTTTGCGGCAGCCTTGGTGCTGATGGGACCACGGGGCGGATGGTGGTTCAACTGCCAGCCCGCTGTACCTGAACGTCCGAAGCCGGCGCTATATGCTCCGACTCGGATCGAGCCTCTCGGTGGAACTCTCGAGGCCCGGGCCGGGGTTCAGCCGGTTCGGCATCCGACGCTGTACTACAGGGGGATGGAGCGGGTTGGCTGGCCTTGTTACCAGGCGGCGGCAACGCGGGTCAGGTAGCGAAGGGTGGGCCTTGACGCGGGTTGAAGACGTGGATGCAGGCGTATTGCAGAAGCATGATGGTCTTGCCGTCGGCGATGTCTCCGGTTTCGATGGCAAGTATTGCGCCGTCGAGGGATAGCTCGAGAACCTCAATGTCCTCGCCTTCATGGGCGTTGCCGCCGCCGTGGTTGACCTTGCGGGTGTTGTCGTATTCGGCAAGGAAGAAGAACAGTTTTTCGGTGACAGAGCCGGGGCTCATGAAGGCTTCGAAGATCTTGCGGACGTCCTGGATGCGGAGGAGGAGTTAGCGCGGCACTACGAGGAGTTGGGGATTCGAGTGACGCGGGGTTAGGCACCAGGCCTGCGTTAGTAGCCTGTTGGAGCGGCGGACAGGCGGGGCTGACCGCCGAGTTCGGCGACGATGCGAACGCTGGCGCTGGCTCCGATGCGGTTGGCTCCGGCCTGCAGCATTGCGGTGGCGTCGGCGAGGGTGCGGATGCCTCCGGAGGCCTTGACGCCGGCGCGGGAGCCGGCGTGGCCGCGGAGGAGGGCGATGTCGTCGGTCGTGGCCCCTCCGGTGGAGAAGCCGGTGCTGGTCTTGAGGAAGTCGGCTCCGGCGGCGAGGGCGAGTTCGGAGGCGCGGTGCTTTTCTTCGAAGCTGAGGAGGCAGGTCTCGAGGATGACTTTGACGATCGCTCCGGCTCCGTGGGCGAGTTCGACGACTCCGCGAATGTCCTGCTGGACGTGCTCGAAGTCTTCGGCGGTTCCGGACTTGAGGAGGCCGATGTTGAGGACCATGTCGACGTCGTGGGCGCCCTGCTTGAGGACGCGGACGGTCTCGTCGCGCTTGGAGCTGGAGAGGGTGGCTCCGAGGGGGAATCCGATGACGACTCCGACGGGGATTCCGGTTCCGGCGAGAGCAGCGGCGGCGGTGGCGACCCAGAACGGATTGACCATGGCGCAGGCGAAGCGGTGTTCGGCGGCTTCGCGGCAGAGATCGAGGACCTGGGCGCGGGTGGCGTCGGGGCGGAGGAGAGTATGGTCGAGCGTCGCGGCGAGGGCGGCGGGGGAGGAGAGAGCCTGGGCGGCGAAGGTGAGTTGGTCGGTAAAAGCGGTCATGGGGAGGGGCGTTGCTCCTTGCGGATTCTCGGCGCGGATTCTCGACTGCGGATTCTCGGTTACGGATTCCTGTAGGCGCTCACGGCGCCGGCTCTCTTTTATCATATCCGGGTTGCGGCTGGTTTGGAGATGTGGCGGCTCGGTGGGCGAGGGTCAGGTCCTGTTTGAAGAGGGCGGTCAAATCTTCGCGGGAAGGCCTGTCACGGGCGCGGAGGATGGCGCTGGGGTGAATTGTGGCGATGGCGTGGGCGGCGTAGGGGGTGGGGAGAAGCTTGCCGCGGTCGCGCATGAGGGAGAACCCGTTGCCGAAGACTGATTTTGAGGCGGAGGCTCCGAGGCAGAGGATGACTCGAGGCTGCACGGCTTCGATCTCGGCGAAGAGCCAGGGGCGACAGGCGTTGATCTCGGAGACGAGTGGGGGCTGGTGGAGGCGGATCTTGCCGCGCTGTACAAATTTGAAGTGCTTGACGGCGTTGGTGATGAAGAGGGCGGAGCGGTCGAGGTGGAGTTCATCGAGGATGCGGTCGAGGAGCTTGCCGGCTGGGCCGACGAAGGGGAGGGCCTGGAGATCTTCCAGGTCGCCGGGCTGCTCGCCGATGAGGAGGAGTGCGGATTTCGACTTGCCGCGTCCGGGTACGGCATGGGTGGCGTATTTGTAGAGATCGCAGCCGCGACAGGCGGGCAGGGCAGCAGCGAGGTTTGGGAGGGAGCGGTCCGAAGGGAGGAAGGGCTCGGCGGATGGCTTTGGGGCTCGGGTATGCATGGCGGTAGATGGAGGTTCGAGGGTGAGGGTTGGCTTCTCAGGGGCTGGCGTGGGAAGGCTGGCGTCCGGGAGGGTGGATTCGCGGCGACGGCGCCAGATGGCTTCGAGTTCGTCGTCGGTGGGCGTAGAAGGCAGGGGAACTCCCGGACCGAAAGTGAGGCGGTGCGTGATGGGGTTCCAGGAAGCGCTCTGGTCCGGAGTGAGGATGGTCCAGTGGAGGATATCGAACTTTTTCGCGAAGAAGGGAGCGGTGAGGGGGAGGATGCGGTGCTCGGGGGCGTACCAGGCCACGAAGTGATCGCAGGGTTCGTCGGGTCTTGGGTCGGCGGCCACGGGCTCGCAGGGCTCGATCTCGGTGCGGGTGACGCCGAAGGGGGCGGGGATGGCGAGGAGGAGGTGGTGGGGATCGGGTTGGTTTGGGTCGGTCTGGATGAGGGGCTCGTCGAGGACGGTGGGGCGGCCGCCGGCGAAGACAGGGTCGCCGGGCGCGAGGATCTTGATCAGGCGCAGACGGGCCTGCATCGCCGTGAGATCTCGATGGACCTGGGAGGCCAGGTGCTGGAGCTCCATGACATCCTGATCTCGCTCGGAGGTGAGGAGCTGCGTCTCGGACTGGAGGCGAAAGAGGATCCGGTAGAGAAGATTCCAGCGGGACGGGGTGCGGTTGACTGCGACCTGGGCGGCGATCTCCAGAAAGGCCCTGGATGTGGTCGGATGGGGGATGGGTGGGCCGGCTGGAGGCTCGACGGTTTCGGGCTCGAGGGTGAGAGGTTGGGGTGCCGTGGCGTCCTGGAGGTCAACCTGGTGGGGCGCGAGGCCTGCGTGGAGGGAGGCTCGCGCGGCCTGACGCCAGGCTTCGAAGTCGGGTTGGAGGAGGATACGTTGCATCTCGATCGTCGATTGGATGCGAGCGCCGGTCGAGAGAGCTGATTCCTGCTCCGGCGGTTGATTTCGAGTGTGGGAGGGGGTATATCGAGCACGGCTTCAGGCTGTCGTTTGGAGGTCAACTTTGGTGTACATCGTCGGTATCCGCTCGTCTTCGGGCCCCAGCGGTTCAGGTAAGCTGGACCGAACGGAAGATCTCTGAGAGCGGCTCCTTTGATGATGGTGCCTGGGATTGGACCCGGAGGCAGCCCGGTTTGCACTTGATCGCAAAATCCATGGCACAACTCGACGCTTTATCGATCCTTCTGGTCGGTGCGACGCTGCTGGCCTGCGGGAGCGGCGGCCTCGTTGTGGTGCGGCTGAGCAATCGGCGGCTCAGGGGGCTGGGTTGGCTCGGAGGGGCATTCGCCGCTGGCGGTTTTGGGGCGCTGCTGTACGCCGTTGGCAATCTTCCCCCTTTCGTCGATGCTGTGGTGGCGGACGTATCGGTGCTGCTGGCATTTGCGCTGGTACATGTGGCGATCCTGGAGATGCGGAGGGCGAAGAGCCTGATCCCGGTGCTGGGGTTGGTCCTGCTGGGCCTTCAGGCGTTGAGCTCCGGGCTGCAGGCGTTCGTGTTTCACTCGACGCGGGGCCGGGTGGTTGCAATCGGGTTACTGGTGGCGCTGCAGGTAGGGGACACGGGAGTGCTTCTGGTACGCGGTGTTCGTGGGACTGTGCGCATGCCGGCGTGGTTCATTGCGGCGATCCTGTTTGGATTCATGGGGATCAATCTATTTCGCAGCTTCGCGCTGCTTTTCTTGCCATTTTTCAGGATTCGGAGCCATGCGGTCGCATTGCAGACGGCGACCTTTCTGGTCTTTCTGGCGACCGCGTTGGGGATAGCTTTCGGCTTCTTCTGGATGACGACGGCTGAGTTGAGCAACGAACTGGAGAAGATGGCAAGCATCGATTCTCTGACGAAGATTTTTAACCGGCGTGTATTTCGGGAGTGGTGTGACAAGGAGATGGCCCGGAGCAGCAGGACGGGGACTACGTTTTCGATCTTGATGATGGACCTGGACCACTTCAAGCAGATCAACGACGAGTTTGGGCACCTGGCGGGGGATCAGGTGCTGTGTGCCATGGTGGGGCGGATGAAGGATTCGGTGCGGGAGATTGACATCGTGGCACGGTGGGGCGGCGAAGAGTTTGTAGCGTTGCTGCCGGGCGCTTCTCTGGGAGATGCGCTGCAGGTGGCGCAGCGGGTTCGGGCGAATGTGGAAGTGCCGTTGGATTGGGCGGTCCATCAGCAGGAGACGCGGGAGATGCGGATAACGGTCAGTGTTGGCGTGGCAGCTTACCGCGGCGGAGGTGACTCGCTCGACGATGTGTTCCATCGTGCCGACGCTGCGCTTTATCTGGCGAAGGCGGCGGGAAGAAACAGGGCTTTGACGATGGTCTAATGTCTGGTCGGTCCTGGGCGCTTGCGCCGATTTGTGGGGTAGCACATCTAACCGTTATGACTATTCCGGGTAAGGGCGAAGGACTTCGACTGTCTGTACTGGACCAGGCTCCGGTGGCGGAGGGGTCGAGTCCCTCGGAGGCTTTGCAGCGGTCGATCGAACTGGCGCGGTGCGTGGATGGGTTGGGGTACACGCGTTTCTGGATGTCGGAGCACCATGCGATGGATCTGCTGGCCTGCACGGCTCCGGAGATCGTGCTGGCCCGGATCGGCGCGGAGACGAAGCGGATTCGGATCGGGTCGGGTGGGATCATGCTTCCGCACTACACCTCGCTCAAGGTGGCGGAGGTGTTTCGGACGCTGCATGCGCTCTATCCGGGGCGAGTGGACCTGGGTATCGGGCGGGCTCCTGGCGGTGGGCCGATTGAGGCGGCGGCGCTGCGGCGGAATCGGAAGGTGCAGCCGGTGGATGACTTTCCGGAGCAGGTGACGGAGTTGCTGGCGTTCCTGGAGAAGGACTTTCCGCTGGGGCATCCGTTTCAGCAGGTGCGGGTGGCTCCGGACGCTCCGGGCGGGCCGGAGGTGTGGATGCTGGGGTCGAGTCTGTGGAGCGCGGCGGCCGCTGTGGAGTTCGAGCTGCCGTATGCGTTTGCGCACTTCTTCTCACCGGTGGCGACGAGGGAGGCGATCTCGCGGTATCAGCGTGGGTTTCGTCCGGGGGAGCGGCGCAAGGGGCCTGAGGCTACGGTTGCTGTGGGGGTGATCTGCGCGGAGACGCTGGAGGAAGCGGAGTATCTCCACGCAAGTGTGCGGCTGTTGCAGCGGAGGATTCGGACCAATGACAGGCGACCTGTGGCCGAGCCGGAAGAGGCTCTGCGGGAGCTTCGGGCTTGGGGTGAGGTTTCGGCGGCTGATGCTCGAGGGCAGGAGGAGGGAGAGTGGCCGCGGTACTTCGTGGGGACTCCCGAGAGGGTTCGGGAGGAGTTGCTGGGGATGGCGCGGGAGCTGGAGATCGGGGAGATCGTGGTGAATACGATCGTTTGGGATCACCAGAAGCGGCTCAGGAGCTATGAGCTGCTGGCTGAGGCGTTTGGACTCCAGGGTCAGGAGGTGCGGGATGAAGCGCTGGTCGGAGGTCAGTGACCTGCGGCTTCTTCGGGGTAGAGGCGGATGTCGGGGATGTTGCGGTAGATCTCGGCGTAGTCCATTCCGTAGCCGATGACAAACTGGTTGGGGATCTTGAAGCCGATGTAGTCGGCCTCGATGGGGACGAGGCGGCGATCGGGCTTGTCGAGGCAGGTGGCGATCTTGAGGGATGCGGGTTTGTGCTGGAGCATCAGGCCGCGGAGATAGGAGAGCGTCAGGCCGGTGTCGAGGATGTCCTCGACGAGGATGACGTGCTTGCCCTCGATCGGGTTGTCGATGTCCTTGATAAGCTTGACGGCTCCGGAGGAGACTCTTGCTCGTCCGTACGATGAGACGGCTACGAAGTCGAAGGTGTTCGAGACCTGGATCGAGCGGGCGAGGTCGGCGAGGAAGATGGCTGCGCCTTTGAGGACTCCGATCAGGACGATCGGGTGATCGCCTGAGGTCTGATCGGCGTAATCCTGGGTGATCTGGTCACCAAGCGCCTTGACGCGGGCTGCGATCTGAGCCTGGGAGAAGAGGATCTCCATGGTGGATGCGGGAGGAAAGCTGGGGG
>JAMFSC010000266.1 GCA_026225095.1 bacterium | reverse complement strand
GGAGCCTCGACGCGCCCGCCATGCTTCAAGGTGTAGATCTTGCCACGGTAATAGAAGCGATCGCCACCGTAGCTGCCTACCCACAACACGCTTCCAAGCAGATCACGCAGTGGGTAGATCGACATTCCGCGCAGCCAATCGGGATCTCCCATCACCCGCAGCACCATTCCCGCCTGCATCCAGCGATTGGCGACCGCAGCCATCAGCCAAAGGCAGCCAAGGCCGGGGTGACCACTGACCAGCCCCCAGAGCAGACCGATCAACCCGAACGGCATGGCAAACGTAAGCCCCGTTCCGAGATGCCCCCAGGGGCGCGAGCGGCGGGTACTCTGCATCCAGCGCAACTGGTTTCGAAAGGACAGCCAGAACGGAGCATCCTGCACCATGAGCCGGATGACATGCGTGGCCAGCAGGACACCGGTCCCCTGCGCGGCCAGCCGGTTGCCGAGAACAAAGTCGTCGGCATAGAACTGTCCCAGCTCGCCGAAGCCCCCCACGGCCTGAAACGAT
This sequence comes from bacterium, assembly GCA_026225095.1. Taxonomy (GTDB): domain Bacteria; phylum Acidobacteriota; class Terriglobia; order Terriglobales; family Acidobacteriaceae; genus Edaphobacter. The sequence goes on along the minus strand of JAMFSC010000266.1, from coordinate 27,900 downwards.
TTGCGACGGGTCGCCATGGTCGCCCCAAGCGCAAACTTGGTGCCCTCGATCATGTCCGCGACGAGCACGCCGGAGGTCATTTCCACGCTCTTGCCTACGGCGTCGAGCCGGGACGAAAGACCCGCGGTCGCCGCGTGATCGAGCGTCCCGATGTAGACGCACGATGCCAGCCCGACATTGGGCTCCTTCAGGTTCTGGACCATCCGCCGGAGATAATCGGGCTCTACCCGCACGTCGGCGTCGCTGGTGATGTAGGTATCGTAGGTCGCGACCGAATCCAGCTTTTCCAGTGAAAAGACCTTCGCGTTGTGGAACTTCGGCATGGGCTCGCCGCAGGTGACGTAACGGGCGTTGACCCCAGGGTACCGAGCGCCTACCTGCCGGGCAAGCTTCAGTCCCTCGTCCGTCTCCTGCCGGGCGCAGAACAGGAGCTCAAACGGGGCGGGATAGTCCTGTGTGAAGAACGTCTCCAGATTGCGTTCCATGCCCGGTTCCGTTCCATGGAGCGGCTTGAGCACGCTGAGCGGAGGCAGAAACGTCGTGGTCTGCCGATCCTCGCGGCGCTTGCGGAGTCCGAACCGGACTGCCGCCGCGAGCACCATCGCGCAATAGATCGTAGAGGTTACCGTCCCGCAAAGCGCGACATAGAACAAAACCTGCGAAAAAACACTCATCATAACCTTCAGCGCAGCCTGCGCAACGCGATTCCGGGCACATCGTCGATACGATGCGACCACCCGCACACCAGCATACGGGCATCGCCGCTACGCGACCCAACCTCAAGTTTAGAGCATGAGTCGCCGCCGCTACTTCTTTTTCGCTGCTCGAACGGCCTTCGCCTTCTCCCGCGCAGTCTCGGGCATCGCAGTCTCTTTGATGGACTCCTTCATCGGAACGACCATCGGCCTGCGCAACGGCACCAGACCGGCCCCCGGCTGCTGCGGCTGCATCCTGGTCAGCATCTCGGTTCGCACGTAGTCGACGAATCCCTGCATCTGCCGGTTCATCTCCTCCATGCGCTCACGCATCTGCAACACGATCGCGATGCCAGCGATGTTCACTCCAAGATCGCGCGCGAGGTTCAGGATAAACTCCAGCCGCTCCAGGTCCTCGTCCGTATAGAGCCGTGTATTCCCATCGGAGCGCGATGGCCGCAGGAGACCCTCGCGTTCGTAGAGACGCAGCGTCTGCGGATGAATCTCATACATCTCCGCCACCGACGAGATCATATACGCGCCCTTGCCCTTACGTTTCGTCGCCATCGACCGCCTCTTTCCGCAATCGTACTTCCCTGCCGCGCCCACGGCAAGAACTCACCAAGGATACCCCTCACGGCAGACCTGGCGTATCCTATGGCCATGTCCCAGCTGAACGAAAAGCCGGCAAACGCTACGGCAGTCTCCGCAAGGGGAGCCCGGTCCACAGGAGCTTCCGCGATCGGGGCGGCTGCCCTCGGGGCCATAGCGATTGGCAGCGCGGCGATCGGGGCACTCGCCATTGGAGCCCTCACCATCCGCCGTCTGCGCCTCGTTGAAGCCCGGCTGAACGATCTGCATATCGATCGTCTCAGCATCGGGGAGCTTACCATCCGATCCAAACGCGAGCCGTGACTTCCAGCTCCACTCAGATCGCTTGATATCCCACGAGCCTCGCACTCGCCGAACGAACCAATCCTGACACCGCGCCCGAGGGCGTTATGGCTAGACCTCGGCGAACATCTCCTCGCGTGGATCCTCGGGATTGAGTCGGGCGAGTTCACGCAGAATCTCTTTTGAGCGCTCGTCCTGGACCTTCGGCACCACGATCTTCACCTCAACGATCTGATCTCCACGGACACCCTCCTGCGCGGCGGACGCGACGCCCTTCTCGCGCAGACGGAGCTTCTGCCCGGTCTGGGTTCCAGGAGGAATCTTCAGCTGGGTCCGGCCATCGATCGTCGGAACCTCGATCTTTGCGCCAAGGGCGGCTTCCACCATCGTCACAGGGACCGTCACGTAGATATCGTCCACACTCCTGGTAAAGACCGGATGCACGCCGACCTTGATGATCAGGAAGAGATCCCCGGCAGGCCCGCCGTTCGATCCCGCATTGCCCTTCCCCGCCAGCCGGATTCTTTGACCGTCCCGCGTCCCGGCCTTGATGCGGAACTCGAGCGGCTCCTTCTTCGTCACGACTCCCTGCCCCTGGCAGGTCTGGCAGGGGTGGTCTGCCTTGCCGGTTCCGCCGCACCGTGGGCACTGGATATTGAACTTCATCCGGCCACCCATCTGCGTGACCTGACCGGAGCCCTGGCACTCCGAACACTCGCCGCTGCCGCCTGTCGTCGCGCGTCCCTTGCAGGTCGGACAAGCCTCCTGGCGGGTGATTTCGAGACGGGTGACGCCGCCTCGGACAGCGGTCCAGAAATCGACACCGACCTGATACTCCAGATCCGACCCGGGCTGCGGGCCACGAGCCGCGTTCTTCTGGCCGCCACTGAAGATTCCGCTGAATACATCGCGGAAGCTGCCACCGAAGCCGCCGCCACCGGTCTCCTGCGCCCTCGATCCGCCCGCACGACTGGCGAAGTCGGAGAAGTCGAAGCCGCCAAAGTCGAATGGAACCTCCTGACCGCCACGTGTGGCCGCCGGGCGGTAACCGCCTCCGGGGAAGCCCTGCCCGCCACGGGATGCTGCCTCGGCAGCCGCCGCGTCGATATTGTCCGAATAGAAGCCGAACTGATCGAAGATCTTTCGCTTCTTCTCATCGCTCAGCACATCGTTGGCTTCGGAGATCTCTTTGAACTTCTCCTCCGACTTTTTGTCGTTCGGATTGACGTCAGGGTGATACTTGCGCGCAAGCTTCCGAAATGCCTTTCGGATCTCATCCTGCGTCGCTGTTTTCTTCACGCCAAGCGTGCCGTAATAGTCCTTCGTCTGTGTCGCCATTGCGCCCGTCGTCTCCTGCTCGTCGAATCCCTGATGTATCCATCGTCCAAACGCTGAAGAGGACTAGCTGCCGCCCTCCGTGCTACCAAGTGCAGGGTACGCCATCACCAGATCGGATCGGCCTAAGCCGCGTCTTCCTTGTGCCTGCGGCGTGCTCTGCGGCTCATCTGACCGCCGGACTCCAGCTCGTACTTGTAGTGGTCGATGATGCGGTCTGGAGTCCACAGTGCCCAGTAGTTCGCCTTCTTCACATGCATCCGGGCGATCTGCAGCTCGTCCATCGACCGCATCAGCCGCCTGAGATCGAGATAGTGCTCCGAAAACGGGCTATCCTCATCTTCGATCAGCGGCCTGAGATCGACGTACACCGGCTGGGCCCACTCATAGAACGTATGCCAGACGTCGTAGACCTCGAGGTGACCCTTCTTCACCAGGAGCCCGACGTGGTCGTAGAAATCGAGCACTTGCAGAGCGCTGGCAGGCGGCGTCTCCTTGTCCCAGGTGGCGAGGTCCCAGGTTGCGAGCTCTCCCTCGACGAGACGATCGGCAGCCAGCCGCTTGCGGGCGGCCACAAAGGCCTCTCCCTGGAAGACGGCCAGCTGCTTCTCGAGGTTCGCAACGGAGCGATACTCCCGCTCCTGGCGCAGTTGCAATCCCGCATACCCGATAGCACCCGCGCTGGTGAGAACCAGAATCGTCGTTGCGATCGCCTGTACCTCATTCCAATCCACGCCAACATGGAGCAACGTCAGTTCCAGACCTGACGCGCCTCGATCGCCTCGACCGAAAACACCTGATCAGGCTCCATGCGCCGCATCTTCTGCACAAACTCCATTGCTTCTTCCCGCGTGTCGAACATCATGCGGTTATAGAGCCGTCCCGCCCTCACCTGATCGCACTTCCACATCGTCTCCGTCATGGCGAACCCTCCAGTCCATCGAGTTAAGTCAAGGCCTGCCGTCCACAAACCGTCTGCGTACCGCTCGTCTCCCTTACCTTTACTTGTCCTCATGCGAACACCTTTCTTGACTGTTTGACGTGTACCAGTCATCCAGCGGTACATAAAGTTCGAGGGGCACCCCCGTTCGGAACGCCCCTCGCTCTCTTTCTATGTACGTCGCCATCATACTTTCTGTTCGAACCACCCTCCGGCGAATCCACCGGAAGGTATCGACCATGGTTCGAAGCTGCACCGCGGTTGCCAAATCGGGCGAGTCTGCATGGCTTCGCGAAGCAGCTTACTTGTGCTCCACATCCACATACTCGGCGTCGATCACTCCTTCATCCTTCTTTGCTTCTTCCGTATTGCCACCCGCCGCGGTTGCACCGTCGGTCGGAGCCGTGGCTCCGGCCTTGTACATCGCCTCGGCGAGCTTGTGGCTCGCGGCCGTCAACTTTTCCTTGGACGCGTTCAGTTCGCTGGCCGAGGGCGTTCCTGCAAGCACCGACTTCGCCTCCGCGAGGGTCGACTCAACCTCCGTCTTGTCCGCCGCAGCCACCTTGTCGCCGCCGTCCTTGATCATCTTCTCGACGTTATAGACCATCGAGTCGAGACCGTTGCGCGCCTCGACCGCATCGCGCTGTTCCCTATCCTCGGAAGCATGAGCCTCTGCGTCCTTGGCCATGCGCTCAACCTCTTCCTTGCTCAGACCTGAAGAAGATGTGATCGTGATCTTCTGGTCCTTGCCGGTCGCGTTGTCCTTCGCCGTCACGTTCAGGATGCCGTTCGCGTCGATGTCGAAGGTGACTTCGATCTGCGGAACACCGCGCTGGGCCGAAGGAATTCCACTGAGCTTGAACTTGCCCAGGGTCCGGTTCTGCGCCGCCATCGGCCGTTCGCCCTGGAGCACGTGGACCTCGACCTCGGTCTGGTTATCCGCCGCCGTGGAGAACGTCTCCGTCTTCTTGGTCGGGATGGTGGTGTTGCGTGCGATCATCGAAGTCGCCACGCCGCCCATCGTCTCAATCGACAACGTCAGGGGAGTCACGTCGAGCAGAAGCAGGTCCTTCACCTCGCCCGCCAGTACGCCCGCCTGAACCGCCGCGCCGATCGCAACCACCTCATCCGGGTTCACACCCTTGTGCGGCTCCTTGCCGAAGAGCTCCTTGACCAGCTGCTGGATCTTGGGCATACGCGTCTGACCGCCGACGAGCACGACCTCGTCGATCTTCGATGCATCCACACCGGCATCCTTCAACGCCTGCTTCGATGGTCCGATCGAACGCTGCAGGAGGTCATCGACCAGCGACTCCAGCTTGGCGCGGGTGAGATTGCGGACAAGGTGCTTCGGTCCGGTCGCATCCGCGGTGATGAACGGCAGGTTGATCTCGGACTCCTGCGCGGTGGAAAGCTCGATCTTGGCCTTCTCGGCCGCATCTTTGAGCCTCTGCAGCGCCATCTCGTTGCCCTTGGCATGCAGGTCGAGGCCGGTGTCGGCCTTGAACTCCGCAATGAGCCAGTCGACAATCCGCTGGTCGAGGTTGTCGCCGCCCAGGTGCGTATCGCCGTTGGTGGACTTGACCTCGATGACGCCTTCGCCAACCTCGAGGATCGAGATGTCGAACGTACCGCCGCCGAAGTCATACACGGCGATGGTCTCGTCCTTCTTCTTGTCCAACCCATAGGCCAACGCGGCCGCGGTCGGCTCGTTCACGATACGCTTCACATCCAGACCGGCAATCTTACCCGCATCCTTCGTAGCCTGCCGCTGTGCATCGTTGAAGTAGGCCGGGACCGTGATGACCGCCTCGGTCACCGACTGGCCGAGATAATCCTCGGCAGCCTTCTTCAACTTCTGCAGGATCATCGCCGACACCTCAGGCGCCGTAAATTCCTTGCCCTGAGCGAGCACCGCGACGTTGTCGCCCTTGGATACTACCTTGTACGGAACCATCTTCAGCTCGTCGCCGACCTCGTTCAGGCGACGGCCCATAAACCGCTTGATCGAGTACACCGTATTCTCTGGATTCGTAATCGCCTGCCGCTTCGCCACTTGTCCCACCAGGCGCTCGCCGCTCTTGGTAAACGCCACGATCGAAGGGGTCGTCCGACCACCTTCTTCGTTCGCGATCACCTTCGCCTCCCCGCCCTCCATGACGGCAACGCAGGAGTTCGTCGTTCCCAGGTCAATTCCAATTATCTTGCCCATTTGCTCTCTCCTTGAGATTGAAGCTAAATCTAAACTCGCATCCGGGCTGCCCCGGGTCTCTTCTTGACTCATCCATCGTGACATATGAGTGACTTATTGTCAAGGTATATGACATGCCTCAAGGACATGCGGCTGCCGGATACTCCATGAAGACTGATTTCCCGGTCCGAGTTGGCAGGCGGCGATCTCGCGGCGACCCGGTGAGATCGGATATGGGCATCACCCTGGCCAATCCGCTCCTCTTGACTTTCCGTCCACGCCCTTTCAAACTTGGAATCGGATGCCGTCCAATTTGGAAGATCTGCCCTCGCAGCCTCAGAGATACCTGAAGGATCTCAACCAACCGGGGTCGACGGGTGGTCTACCACGCTACGACGGCAAGGGTATGGCGATCGATGAATCGAAGATTAAGTTCAGCGACACCTGGGCCTCTGTACTCATGGACCTGGTTCGGGGGCTAGCCGCCGTTCTTGTTCTGCTTGAACATTGGCGCAACATCTTTTTCGTCGATTACTTTGAAATCCCGGCACACCGGGCATATTTCGCCGCTCCATACCTTCTTACCTCCGCCGGCCACCAGGCAGTCGTCATCTTCTTTGTCCTCAGCGGCTACCTCATCAGCCGCAGCATCTTCTCCATGTTTGGGCGCCATGCCTGGAGCTGGAAGGTATATCTCACGCACCGCCTCGTCCGACTCTGGGTTGTACTCATCCCCGGCCTCCTTCTTTGTGCCCTGTGGGATCAGATCGGCCTATCACGGCAGATCGCTCCCGCCCTGTACGGCGGTGCAAACTTCAATCATCTGACCCCGGCAATCGCCCCTGTTCATAAACTCTCCGTCTTCTTCGGCAACCTCTTCTTTCTTCAGACCATACGCACCCCTCCCTTCGGCTCGGACGGTGCCCTTTGGAGTCTCGCGAACGAGTTCTGGTATTACATCCTCTTCCCGCTCGCGCTCATCTCTTTTCGTCGCCACGCTAAACTGCCTCAGCGCCTTCTCTCGATATCCCTCCTTGCGTTCCTCACCTGGTTCCTCCCCGCTCAGATCCTTGGCATGGGCCTTATCTGGCTCTGCGGAACAGCCCTCGCTCTCGCCCCAACCCTCCGTGTTGGCCCCCGCGCACGTGTTTGTGCAACGCTGCTGTACACCCCAATCCTCTTTCTCCTGGCGAAAAAGCAGCACCTTTCTCCAGCGATCGACCAGTATGGCGACTATCTTCTGGCCATCGCCACGTTCTTCTTTCTCTGGATTCTCCTGTCCGCCCGCACTGTTGTTCCTCACTCAGCCGGTGTGCGGTGCATCCGCGAGCTCTCCCGCTTCTCCTACACCCTCTACATCGTTCACACCCCGATCCTCATCCTCCTTGTCGCGCTGGTGGCAGGCGACAACCGATGGGTTCCGACACCGATGCACGTGTTGGCAGCCCTGGGAATCCTCTGCTTCGTCGTGCACTACGCCTACCTCGTTGCGTCGCTCACCGAATTTCGCACTGATATTCTCAGAGGCTGGATCGAGCGATGCTTTGGAATCGCTCCCCGCGACACGTCGGCCATCGCCGCCGCACCAGAACCAGATATTGTCATTGAGAAGACATCCCCAGGCTCACCCAAACCTCTTATAATTGGCTGACTCAAGGTCGAACCAAGCTCGAGGCGAGGACCCGAAGCATGGCCGCCGAAGCAACCGCACCTCCCGACCAATCCGCGCAGGTCACCGCGGGGGTCAACCCGTGGCTTATCGCTGCGTCGGTTATGCTGGCCACTTTTATGGAGGTGCTCGACACCTCCATCGCGGCAGTTGCTCTTCCTTATATAGCTGGGTCGTTATCGGCAACAAACGATGAGGCCACCTGGGTGCTCACCAGCTACCTCGTCGCCAACGCAATCGTGCTCCCCGCGAGCAACTGGTGCTCACTCCGCTTTGGCCGCAAGCGCTTTCTCATGGCCTGTGTCGCCATCTTCACGCTCTCAAGCTTCGCCTGCGGAGCTGCGCCCACCCTCCCACTGATGCTCCTCGCACGCGTGGCGCAGGGAGCCGGCGGAGGCGCCCTCCAACCTCTCTCCCAGGCGATTCTCCTCGAGTCTTTCCCACCCCGCAAACGCGGAGCAGCCATGGCCGTCTTTGCGTTCGGAGTCGTTGTCGCCCCGGTCCTCGGACCTACCCTCGGAGGCTGGCTCACCGATACGTACTCCTGGCGCTACGCGTTCTATATCAACATCCCCATTGGGCTCCTGGCCCTGTTTATGATCAACCGATATATCAAGGATCCGCCATATATCAGGAAAGCAAAGGTCCCGATGCTTGACCGCTACGGTCTGGCGGCTTTGATCATCTGGACCGGAGCTCTCCAGGTGATCCTCGACAAGGGTCAGGAAGACGACTGGTTCGGTGCCAGATGGATCCGTTGGGCGTCCGTCGCCCTCGTCGTGTCGTTCATCTACTTCGTCTGGCACTCCTGGCGCGACAAGGATACCTTGGTGGATCTGAAGGTGCTCAAGGACCGCAACTTCGCGATCGGATGCGTCCTGATCTTCCTCTTCGGCGTGGGCATCTACTCCACCGTCACAGTTTTGCCGCTCTTCTACCAGGAACTGCTCGGCTACACCGCCTTCACCGCAGGAGTCGTCGTCGCCCCGCGCGGACTGGGAGCCATCTGCGGAATGCCCGTGATCGGGTTTCTGTCCAACAAGGTCGATCCGCGTCTGCTGCTCACGTTCGGCTTCTTAACCTTTGGCCTTACCACGCTCTATTTTGGGAACATTACGCTCGACATTTCGCCTACGACGCTGCTCGTTCCGATCCTCATCACAGGCTTCGGACTCTCCTTCGTCTTCGTCCCGATCTCAACAGCAGCGTATGGGACGCTGGACAACAAGCAGATAGGGAACGCGTCCGGGCTGTTCAACCTGATGCGCAACGTGGGTGGGTCGATCGGCATCTCGATCGCGTCGACCCTGCTGACGCGCCGGGCGGATGTCCACCAGAATGAGATCATCAACTCCGTTCCCCGTACCGGGCAGATCTTCCAGAACTCTGTGAAGAACCTCCAGCACGCACTCTCCCCTTACTTTGGGGAGAGCAATGCCCTGCCGGCCGCGCGGGGCCGGCTCTACCAGGAGTTGCAGCGGCAGGCCTCGCTCTGGGCGTTCGTCGACGTGTTCCGGTGGCTGTCGCTGCTGTGCTTTGTGTGCGTCGCGGTGGTTTGGCTGCTGCGGAAGGTAAGGCCGGGGAGAGGCCCCGCCGGAGCCCACTAGGGCGCGCAAGGATTTCCATCGCCGATCGAGCCTGCGCGTCTAATATCGAAGAGGGGCCTATGAAGCGCATTCGCTACACCAAGTTTACCGGGGATCTGGCTAGCTCCTTTGGGCTCGAAGACCTGATGCAGGCTCTCTCGGACTTTCTGCTCGACTCCGGCTTCCAGGATCCTCGCTCCCGATTCCAGTCCCTCGACGGCGACCAGACGATGGAGAACCTGCGCGACGCCATCCGGCAGGCCCTCGACTCCGGCGAACTCTTCGACGAGGAGGCTCAGGAGAAGTACGAGACGCTCTCGGAGGACCAGGTCGAAGATCTCATCGATCAAATCATCCAGAAGATGCAGGACCAGAACTTCATCAACGCTGAGGAGCCGAAGCAAGGTCAGGGCGAGCAGGGCGACGGCCCCGAGATGCAGGCCCGGTTCGAGGTCACCGACAAGGCGATGGACTTTCTCGGGTACAAGGCGCTCCGCGAGCTCCTGGGCCCTCTCGGTAAATCCAACCTAGGCCGCCACGATACGCGGCACGAGGCATCAGGCGTCGAGACGAACGGCTCCTCCAAGCAGTACGAGTTCGGCGACAACCTGAACCTCGACATCACAGCGACGCTATCGAGCGTCTTCGCCCGGGAGGGCTTCCATGTCGCCGCAGGCGAAGCTCCTGGCACACTCCATCTCGAGTACCAGGATCTCCACGTCCACCAGTCGGACTACCAGTCCTCCTGCGCGACGGTTGTGCTGCTCGACTGCTCGCACTCGATGATCCTTTATGGTGAAGATCGCTTCACTCCCGCAAAGCGTGTCGCGATGGCACTGGCCCACCTGATCCGCACCCAGTTTCCGGGTGACACGATCAACCTCGTCCTGTTTCACGACTCGGCCGAAGAGGTTCCCATCTCGCAGCTCTCGCGGGTCAAGGTCGGTCCCCACTACACGAACACGCGCGAAGGCCTCCGCCTCGCACAGCGCATCCTCGCCCGTCAGACCAAGGATATGAAGCAGATCGTCATGATCACCGACGGCAAGCCTTCCGCCCTCACGCTTCCTGACGGACGTATCTACAAGAACGCCTTTGGACTGGATCCGCTGGTCATCGCCGAGACCCTGGAAGAGGTCGCCCGGTGCAAACGTTCCAACATCATGATCAACACGTTCATGCTAGCGTCGGACTTCCAGCTGATGCAGTTCGTGCAGAAGGTCTCCGCGATGTGCCGGGGCAAGGCGTACTTCACGACCCCAGAGAACCTCGGGAGCTATCTGCTGATGGACTTCATGTCCCGACGCATGAAAACCATCCACTAAAGCAGATTTCCTGTTGGTATTGAGTCGGGTGCCCCACCTTCGTGACACGTCTCATCGTCGCTAAGGTGGGCCGGAGCGCCACGGCATCCGACCCAGAACCCTACACCTTAAGCGAATCCAATCTAACCCTGCAGGATCTCCACAATCTCCGCGGCGATCTGCGCCGGCGCTAAAGTCAACCGTGCAATGGTCACCGGCAAATTGAATCGCCTTGGCCCGGCGCTTCCGGGGTTCAGATACACGACCCCGCCACGCTTCGACACCTCGGCTTGATGGCTGTGTCCGCTCACGACGCATGAAATCCCAGCCGCCCGCACGTCAATGTCCAGATCGTCCAGTGAGTGCACCAGGTAAAAGAGTCTTCCGCCTAACTCCAGGGCTTCTGTCTCGGGGAGCTCGCCGCACTCACCCTGCCGGTCGACATTCCCCCGAATCGCCGTCACAGGAGCGATCTTCCGCAGTTCGTGCAGGATCGCCGCATCGCCCACGTCGCCGGCATGAAGGATATGCTCACTTCCGGCCAGCGCTGCCAACGCCTCGGGCCGCAGCAGCCCATGGGTGTCTGAGATGACCCCTATGATCATGGCGGCTAGACCCCCACCGAGATCCGCATTCGAGGATCGAGCGCGTCCCGGAGCGCATCGCCCAGAAAATTGAAGGAAAGCACACTCAGCATGACGGCCATGCCGGGAAAAAATACGAGGTGCGGCGACTCGAACAGATGCGATCGACCGTCGTTGAGCATCGCTCCCCAACTCGCCGCGGGAGCCGGAATCCCCAACCCGAGAAAGCTCAGCGTGGCCTCCGCGAGCACAGCGCCAGCCATCCCGATCGCGGCCTGAACAATCAGCGGCTGCAGGATGTTCGGAAGGATGTGCCGAACCATGATCCGGGAGTCGGACGCTCCGAGTGCGCGGGCAGCCTCTACAAACTCCCGCTCCTTCACGGCCATCACTTGCGCACGCACAAGGCGCGCATACCCGACCCATCCGGAGATGGAGAGCGCCAGGATGAGGTTCCCAAGCCCAGGGCCCAGAAAGGCAACAAACGCGATCGCGATCAATATCCCCGGGAGCGCAAGGAAGGCGTTGCTGACGTAGACATTGACGACCGTGTCCGTCCATCCGCCGTAGAACCCTGCCAGCCCTCCCGCGACCAGCCCAAGCGAGAGCGACAACCCAACCACGGACACTGCCACGATCATCGAGATCCGCGCCCCATAGATAGTCCGCGACAGAATATCCCTGCCAAGTTCATCGGTCCCGAACCAGTGTCCCATCCCCGGTGAAGTGAGCCTGCCCGGCAGGTCGAGCCGCGCCGGGTCCAGCGGAGCCAGCCAGGGCGCCAGGATCGCACAGGCAACGAACCCAAGCAACAGCACGGCTCCCACCACAGCCAGTGGTTGCCTTCGCATCAGCCCCGGTGGCTTCGCCATTGACCTCTCCCTCTTCCCCGCTTATCCCGATGCTACACGCTGCCGTTCGCCCTTCGATAGCAGCGCCCACTGCTACAATTAGACATCCTGATTTAAATCGAGTGAGGAGTATTCATGAACCAAAAGCGTGAGCAAGCGGTAGTCTGCGGAGCCGGTGGATTCATCGGAGGACACCTGGTCAAGAGCCTCATCGCGGACGGCGTCGACGTCATCCGTGCGGTGGACATCAAGCCTCTCGACGAGTGGTATCAGGTCACCGACGGCGTCGAAAACCTCTCTCTCGATCTCAAGGACAAGGCACACTGCCTGACCGCGACAGACGGCACCACATCGGTCTACCAGCTCGCCGCGGACATGGGCGGGATGGGCTTCATCGAGAACAACAAGGCGCTCTGCATGCTCTCGGTTCTGACCAACACGCATATGCTGATGGCCGCGCGCGACACCGGTGTCGAGCGCTTCTTCTATTCCTCCTCGGCCTGCGTCTACAACGGCGAAAAGCAGACCAATCCCGATGTCGTCGCACTGAAGGAGTCGGACGCTTATCCGGCCCTGCCCGAAGATGGCTACGGATGGGAGAAGCTCTTCTCCGAACGCATGTGCCGCCACTTCGAAGAGGACTACGGCCTCCAGTGCCGCGTCGCTCGTTACCACAATGTCTACGGCCCCAACGGAACCTGGAACGGTGGCCGCGAGAAGGCCCCGGCAGCTGTCATCCGCAAAGTTCTCGAGGCCAAGCACAGCGGCAGGCACGAGATAGAGATCTGGGGCGATGGCCACCAGACCCGCAGCTTCATGTATGTCGACGACTGTGTGAAGGGAAGCCGGCTGATCTACGAGAGTGAGATCCACGAGCCCCTGAACCTCGGTTCCAGCGAACTCGTCTCCATCAACCAGCTCGTCGACATCGTGGAAGACATTGCCGGAATCAAGCTCAAGCGGACCTATAACCTGTCGGCCCCCAAGGGCGTGAATGGACGGAACAGCGACAACACACTCATCCTGGAGAAGCTCGGCTGGGAGCCGTCGATCAAGCTTCGCGATGGGATGGAGAGAACGTATCAGTGGATCGAAAGCGAGATGCTTGCTCCGGTAGCTCGCTAGAGCAGATTGCCTGTCGGTATGAAGCTGGGTGCCCCACCTTAGGCTCAACGTTTCACCGCGCCTAAGGTGGGCCGGCCGCCGCGGCACCGGGCCCAGGACTCTATACCATCACCCAATCCGCTCTAGTCTCCCACCGGCGTTGCCGACCCACGGGGGATGAAACTGGAGATTTGCGATTTTCCTTTGTTTTGTTCAGCTTGCATTTTTGTTTCTTATCAGGCCGTACCTTCTGAAGGTCACACGTCCGGTCGGAGCAATTTCGCTGGAAATCACAAGCTGAAAGGGATGAGTGGCCCGATGTCCAACGCAACTATTCCTAAGGATCCGATCGAGCGCAGAATTCTTGGGATCCGATTCTTTGGCGGTCCAGCCAGCCAGGCGATCGCGAAGATCCGCCCTGGTGGGCTTCTCGTGGTTCCTGCCGCTCCCGCCCTCAAGGATATGGACTCCGACCCGGCGTATCGGGAGGCGTTACTTGGTGCTGACGTCGCCATCACCGACTCCGCCCTGATGATCCTGGTCTGGAACGCGATCGAGAGAGATTCGCTCTACCGCCTCTCCGGGCTTGAATACCTCCGCGAACTCCTCCTGGAAGAGGACGTCCGGGAGCCCGGCAACACAGTCTGGATCATGGCCAGCCCAAAGAGCGCCGCCACCAACCTCGGCTGGCTCCGAAGCATCGGCATCGCGATGAACCCCGAGCACGTCTATATGGCCCCGATGTACGGGCCCATCATGGAAGACGTTGCCCTGGTTGCGATGCTGAACCGGCTTCGTCCGAGGCACGTCGTGGTGACGATCGGGGGAGGAACTCAGGAGCGCCTCGGCCTCTATCTCAAGAGGCATTTGGATTACCTTCCGGCGATCCATTGCATCGGCGCGGCGATTGCCTTCCTCAGCGGAGACCAGGTCCACATCCCCACATGGGGAGACCGTTTTTACCTTGGCTGGCTGATGCGCTGCATCTCAGAGCCCAGGCGTTACATTCCGCGCTACTGGAGGGCTTTCGCCCTCATCCCAATGATGCTCAAATATCGCGCCGAGCTACCGCCCCTGCGCGCGTCCTAGAGCAGATTGCCTGTTCGTATGAAGTTGGGTGCCCCACCTTCGGCGCAACGTCTCACGCCTAAGGTGGGCCGGCCGCCACAGCACCGGGCCTCCGACTCAATACCATTACCCAATCCGCTATAGCCGCCATGTTGACTCCCGGACAGCACCAGTCTGTCCGATAATCGAAGCCAAAGCATACCACTTTCGTGTATGAGGTTTCTGTCCAGTTTTTCCACGCAAAGTACCACGTTATGCGATCGAAAAGTCTCTGGTGAAACATTGGCATTTCAGCCACCGCCTCCCATAACCCCTTTAGAAAACCACGATTACAGCAATGTATGCAAATGACGCAAAAACAGACCACTTTATGAGAAGAATTCTACCCAGTGGTCCTACCTCTAGCCCCGAACACGAGCCAGAGGGGATTGCCTGTTGGTATAGAGTTGGGTGCCCCACCTTCGCGACACGTCTCATCGTCGCTAAGGTGGGGCGGAGCGCCACGGCATCCAACGTACAACCATAACCCTTCAGCGAATCTGCTCTAAACGAACGCACGTTCCTGTCGTTCCACGATCCATGGGCTTGCTTCGGTACTGATTCAGAGGCTCTCTGGAAGATCTAGTGGAAGCGGCAAGTCGATCAGCTTGCGATCGACTGCGGCGTATCGGTGACGGAATGCACAGTCGTTATTGACTTTGCCGGCCGTGGAGACAAGTACGAAACAACCTTGAGCCCATCCGCCATCTCCCTCCATTCGTCCACCGACTTTGCCAGCAGGCGACTTGCGCAAGCCTCTCCGCAGAGGTGGTTGTAGACGTGATACAGATCCTTGTGCCAAGGGGCGAAGTGAATTCCCCCAACCTCTCCCTGGGGTCCCGCCAGCGGAACCTCCGGTCTCCAAAGCATCCAGTGGTTTGCTTCACCCTTCTGGATTCCGCATACATCGCATGTAATCTTTTCCATCACTGCCATATTGTTAGCCTCCAGCCGCCGAACGGTGCGTTCGGGCCGTATTGAACTGGTCGAGCGCCTTCCCTTTTCAGAGCGCTACCTCGTACCGAAAAGGTCTTGCCCTTTCCTCTATTTTGATGCATCCCGGGGGCGCCGGATTCCCTCGACCCCCTCTTGTGTTAAGCTGATCTGTTGATGCGCACAAGGCTTTTTAGTCAATTTCAGTGTTTTGTGCAGTTTAGCGGCCGCCGCAGGCTGATTTCCAGCCAAGCCGTACGGTACTTCCGTAAGAAGAACACTCCCGATATCACTCATGTTTCTTCCATTCGCCGCCGTCCGACTCAGGGATGCCGGATCATGCCACCCGGCGGCGTGCTCCGTAAGACCTAAAAACATTCACCCTGGATGGCAATATCTGCGGGCCCAGTCCACGCGGTCAGAGGAATGCACTGGTAAAAGCGATTGGAGGCCATTTTCAACGCAACTTATTTTCAGGACAAGCGTCTCTGTTACCAAAGCATTAGGCAGTGGACCGTTCTGTCGGACTGCGTCACTGTAATGTGTCTCGGTGGTGTGTTTGAACATCTTTTTTCTATCTGAATTCTGGGGTCTGATCTATGAAAGCAAGAATGAGTCTGGTCGGCGTTAACGTGGCGCTTATGATGGCGCTGGCATTTCTCTTCGAGCGCCCGGCGCGGGCCTACACTGATCCCGGAACATCGCTTCTGCTCTTTCAGAGCGCGAGCGCCTTCTTCACTGGAGCCCTGTTCTACTTCCGGAAACGCCTTCGTGGCATGTTGACTCGCAACCGCGAGGAAGACAAGAAGATCGAGAGCGCGAACTAGGGTGGGGGAGACAGACACCCCATGGTTCACTACATTTCGGGATCCTGCTGGACAGCTGGAAGTACGCTCTGATGGCGCCTATCGTGTGGTTCGCAGCCCCTTCGACGAGGAGATCCTCCAATTCCTCGGCACTCCTCTAGAGCGTCGCCTGGTCCTCGACCGGAGTCTCATCGATAGCGAAATCCTCTGCCGGGAACCCGCTCTCCAACTCCGCCACCCTCTTGTCTACTTCCCAAGTTATCCATGGGAGTGGTCCCCCGGTATGTGGTCAGCAGCCGCGGATCTCACCCTACATCTCTGCAATGACCTCCTCGATGAGGGCTGGATATTGAAGGACGCCACCCCGCTCAATATCTTGTTCCAAGGCGCGAACCCCATATTCGTGGACGTCCTTTCTGTAGCTCGCGCCGATCTGCGCCGACCGATTTGGTTCGCCTACGGTCAGTTCGTCCGGACCTTCGTCCTGCCATTGCTCGCCTTCACCCGACTCGGTTGGCCTTTGGGAGCTACTTTGGCGAGGCGCGACGGCTACGAGCCGGAGGAGATTGGTCGGACCCTTCCCTGGCTGGCGCGCTGGGCCCAACCAGCACGCAGCACCGTGACCCTTCCGCTTCTTCTCTCCCGGATGCAGAAGAGGCCAAGCGCAACAGTCTCCGCCGCCCCCGCGCCCCACCTGGTTGAACCGGACGCGGGCCGCTATATCTTGCGCAAGACCCTCGCCCGCCTGGGGCGTCTCGTCCGCGCGGCGGCGCCAACGCCCACCGAGTCCGCATGGTCCGGATATACCCAGGCTCTCATCCATTACAGCGAAGGGGATGTGGCCGAAAAGCATGCCTTCGTCCGCCGCCTACTCGGTAATCTGGTTCCTAGCCGCGTTCTGGATGTAGGCTGCAATGCGGGGGTCTACTCAAGGCTGGCCGCCGAAGCCGGTGCCCAGGTCGTTGCGATCGATACCGATCTTCAGACTGTCGACTTACTCCACCGCAACCTCGCAGGCAGCCCCCACGCGAAGTCGATCCTGCCCCTATGCATCGACCTGGCGCGTCCGACCCCCGCAGTTGGATGGGAGAACCGCGAAAACGCCTCCTTTCTGAACCGCGCTATCGGATACTTCGACCTCGTGCTCATGCTTGCCGTCATCCACCATCTATTGCTCACCAGCCAAATCCCCATGGAGCAGATCGCCCATCTCGCCAGCCGGCTCACGACTCGCGATCTCATTGTCGAGTGGGTTCCCGCCTCCGACCCAAAGTTCCAGGAGATCCTCCGGGGCCGTGAGGCAATCTATCTCCACCTCACGGAATCGTTCTTCCTGCTCTGCTTTGAGAAGTACTTCTCGATCATCGAACAGCTCACACTCAGCAACGGACGCACCCTCTTCCACCTGCGGCGATTGGGCTGAAAGTGCTCGTTCCAGCCGATTTGGTCAGACCACTCAGTCCAAAACTTCTAATAAAGTGGTATGAAATCGCTCTTTTTTGCGAATTTCCCGCATCTATGGTTTTCTAAAAGGGTTAGCGGGCGGCGATGCGAATTTCCCAATGTTTCACCAGGAGTTTTTTGTGCGCTGAATGTGGGCCGAATATGGGCCGTTGTACGGAAAAACTGGACAGCGGGCGTTTTCTCGAAAGTGGTCTGCCCGTGTGCGTTTATCGCGCGGATGGAGCGCCGTCTGGAAAGCCCAGGCCTTCATCGCTGACGACCACGACGACTGGAGAACACATCTAGAGCAGATTCGCTGAAGGTGTAGGGTCGTACGTTGGATGCCGTGGCGCTCCGACCCACCTTAGCGACGATGAGACGTGTCGCGAAGGTGGGGCACCCAACTCTATACCAACAGGCAATCCGTTCTAATTCCCCGACGCTAACCACTTCCACTCCCGCTCTTCCTTGCAGTCGATCCCGTTTTCGTGCGAGTAGTTCACACATTCGATGATCTTCCCTTTTAACCATTCCTTGGTATGAGCCGCCCTGCTCTGGAGCGATGGCACCCGGTCAATGACATCAATCGCCAAGTTGTACCGGTCCACCTGGTTCAGGATCGCGAGTTCCAGCGGTGTATTGATGTTGCCCTTTTCCTTGTATCCGCGCACATGGATGTTGTCATGATTCGTGCGCCGGTAGGTCAGCTTGTGGATCAGGGACGCGTACGCATGGAAGTTGAAGATCACCGGCTTGTCCGCCGTGAACAGACTGTCGAACTCGCGGTCTGACAATCCATGCGGATGTTCCCGCTCCGGCATCAGACGGAAGAGATCAACCACGTTGATGAACCGAATCTTAACCTCGGGGCAATGCTCCCGCAGGATCGCCACCGCTGCCAGGGACTCCGACGTTGGGATATCGCCTGCGCAGGCCATCACCACGTCGGGATCGCCGCCAGCGTCGTTGCTCGCAAAGTCCCAGATGCCAATCCCCTTCGTGCAATGCAGCACCGCACCCGCCATATCCAGATACTGCAGATGCGGAGCTTTGTCAGCCACGATCACGTTCACATAGTCCGTGCTGCGCAGGCAGTGGTCGCCCACGCTGAGCAGGCAGTTGGCATCCGGTGGAAGGTAGATGCGCGTGACCTCGGGGCTCTTGTTCGTCACAACATCCAGGAATCCGGGATCCTGGTGGGTGAAGCCGTTATGATCCTGCCGCCACACCAGTGAGGTAATAAGCAGATTGATCGAGGAGATCGAGGCTCTCCAGCGCAGTTCCAGCTTGCTCTTCTCAAGCCACTTCGCATGCTGGTTGAACATGGAGTCGATGATGTGTACGAACGCCTCATAGCTCGAAAAGAACCCGTGCCGCCCCGTCAGCACATAGCCTTCGAACCAGCCTTCGAGGGTATGCTCGCTGAGCATCTCCATGACCCGGCCATGCGTCGACAGGTCCCCCCCGTCCGCATCCTCGGGCAGCATCTTTGCCATCCAGGTCTTGCCGCTTGCCTCATAGATCGCCTGAAGTTTGTTCGATGCCGTCTCGTCCGGCCCGAAGACACGGAAGTTCGTCATATTCTTCCGCATGACATCGCGCAGGTAGTGCGCCAGCACGTCGGTCGACGACACCTCGAACTGCCCCGGTTGTTCCACCTTGACGGCGTAATTGCGAAAATCGGGTAGATCCAGCGGCTTCCTCAGCTTTCCGCCATTCGCATGTGGGTTGGCCGAGATCCTGCTGAACCCCTCCGGAGCCATCGCCCGAAGCTCCGGGATCAGCTTGCCGCTCTCGTCGAAGAGCTCCTCTGGTTTGTAGCTGCGCATCCATGCTTCCACCAGCTTCAGGTGAGCCGGATTGGTCTTTGGGTCCGTGATTGGAATCTGGTGCGACCGCCACGATCCCTCGAGCTTGTGTCCATCCAGTTCAGTCGGATCCGTCCATCCTTTGGGCGACCGCAGCACGATCATCGGCCACCTCGGACGCTCTGTGACCGCATCCAGCCCAGCTCGCCGTGCCTTCTCCTGAATCTCGCGAATCTCGAGAACGCACTGCTCCATGACTCCAGCCATCTTCTGGTGCATCAGCGGCGGATCATCCCCCTCAACGAAGTAGGGCTTCCACCCATATCCCTTGAACAGGCTCTCCAACTCCTCGGGCGAGATCCTGGCGAGGATCGTTGGATTGGCAATCTTGTAACCATTCAAATGCAGAATCGGCAGCACCGCGCCGTCGGTCACCGGGTTCAAGAATTTGTTCGAATGCCACGAGGTTGCCAGCGGCCCCGTCTCCGCCTCGCCATCTCCCACTACGACGGCGACAATCAGCTCTGGATTGTCATACGCCGCACCAAACCCATGCGACAGGCTATACCCGAGTTCGCCACCCTCGTGGATCGATCCCGGCGTCTCCGGCGTACAGTGGCTGCCGATCCCCCCCGGAAAGGAGAACTGCTTGAAGAACCGCTGCATCCCATCCACATCCTCGCTCATGTGCGGATAGACCTCGGAATAGACCCCCTCCAGGTAGCTATTCGACAGCGTCGCCGGCGCCCCGTGCCCCGGCCCCGAGAGATAGATGAGATCGAGGTCGTACTTTTTAATCAACCGGTTCAAGTGCACCCACGTGAACGTCTGGCCCGGGTCAGACCCCCAGTGCCCCAACAGCCGATTCTTGATGTGCTCCGCCTTGAGCGGCTCCCGCAGCAGTGGGTTCGCCTGCAGATAGAGCATGCCGACACAGCAGAAGTTACACGCCCGCCAATAGGCGTTCATCCTCCGCAATTCATCAGCAGTCAAAGGGGTCTCTGGCGTGGTTTCAAAGGAAGGAAGATTGGGGGAGCTGGCGGTGCTATTCATGCAGTAACCTCGTACTGAAGTATCGAAGTGCGGCTAGGCTGCGCCTGGACATCTTCTACTTTGTTGCATTCGCGGCATACGGCATCAACATATCAGGCCGAGCGAATCACTTCAGATTGAGTAGAGCGACGGATGAATCTGCCAGGTGTTTGGCCTTCCACTACTCGCCATCAGGGCCCTCAGAACTCTCCTAACCTGTGGCCCCTTCCATCCGCTCCACGTGCCTTGCAATCATCATATCTTCCTGCGCTGGGACAACTATCACCGCGGTCCCGCTTTCCAGGGCCTCAATCCTCCGAATACCGCTCTTTTCTTCCTTATTTAACACTGGATCGATTGCAATTCCAATTCCCTCCAATCCACCCAGCACCTCCGCCCTGGTCAACGCGTCGTGTTCCCCAATCCCACCCGCAAAGACCACTGCGTCCACACCACCCATCAGCCAAGTGAACCCCCCAATTGCCTTCCTTACACTCCGGACAAACACCTCGAGTGTGAGCACGGCCCGCCTGTCACCACTCGCAGCCGCCTTCCGCACAGCCTTCATATCGTTCGACAATCCGCTCAGTGCCACCATCCCGGCTCTGTGGCTCAACATTGTCTCGACAGCCCCCACGACCTCCTCCGCAGTCCCCTTTTGCTGCCGGAGCAGAAAGAGAACAAGCCCCGGATCGAGATCCCCCGGCCGCGTCCCCATCACTACCCCGCCCGTCGGCGTTAGCCCCATCGTCGTGTCGACCGACCTCCCATCTACGACCGCCGTCACACTGCAACCGCTGCCAAGATGAGCAATCACCGTGCGTCTTGGAAGCCCCAGCGGCTCGCGCGCCATTTGCCGCGCGATCGATTCACAGCTCAACCCATGAAAGCCATACCGCCGCACTCCCTGCGCCCCGTACATCTCCGGAATGGGATAGACTGAAGCCTCTTCCGGCATCGTGCGATGAAACACCGTGTCAAAGCAGGCATAGTGCGGCACATCCGGGAACCGCAACATGGTTTCCCGGATGACGGCGATCACTGCAGGATCATGAAGGGGAGCAAATGCTACCGCCTCCTCCAAATCCTTCAGGACCTCATCGGTAATCAACTGGTGATCCGCCAGCTTCGGTCCGGGATGGACCACCCGATATCCCACTGCATCGACCACCCCGATCCCAGCGCTCTCGACCCGACCGAGCACGGCACGCAAGCCCTGGATCGTCGTAGCACCGTCGAATCGGTCCCCAGGACCACCAAGGTTCCTCCCGTAGAGGTCCACCATCTCCAGCCGTGGCTCCGGCCCGCCAATCCCACTTACCTCCCCATCGAGGAGGCAAGCCGGGTCTCCCGCTCCATTGCGCTTCCCCATGTCGAACACTGAGACCTTAATCGAAGACGATCCGCTATTTACAACCAGAATCCGCATTCATCCCCATTCGCCGGCCCCGCATCCCACGGCCCATGCCTCGAATCTACACGCAGGCCTGTCAAACGACGGACAGACCCTTCGTCGAACGCGGTGATTTCCCAGTTACCAGGCCGTCTTCCACGCGCCGATCCTGGCCCCGTCAGCTCTGGGCTCGGGATCATCCTTGACCTTGAAACCGTGGACCCGCCTGAAATCCCTGTGGTATGCGCGGATGACCCGAAGAAGTCCCGAAAGACTGAAAGCGATCCAGAGCATGCCCAAGGTCCAGATCCATGGAAGAAGCTCATACATCTCGCACCCCCGGGTTTTCCCGCTCGAGTGGGAATTATACCCACGCGGCCAATTAAGCCGCGAGCGGTCCATCCCGCGTTGACCTCACCCGAGCCTTCGCCGTACACTGGGTGAGGTAGTCAGCGAGTTGGGTCGCGACTCTATTTTCAACTGTTGCCCCCTCGTTCAATGGTAGGACAGTCGGCTCTGAACCGATCAATCGGGGTTCGAATCCCTGGGGGGCAACCAAAACACCTAAAAACTGAACTTCCTCGCACCTCCCCAAACATCCTCGCACGCGAGGATGTTGTTGTTTTACGACGACTTACGCGAAACTTACGTACGAGAGTGTGCGAAGGCGTCCGGCTACAGCCATCCATTTCCTTGGGGAACAGTTTGGGGTACGATCTACCAAAGTTTGGGGAATGAGATTCCCCAGCTTTGGAGGCTCATCATGGCACTGACGATCAAAGAGATCGAAAACGCAAAGCCGAAGACCAAGAAATACAAGATGCTCGACGGAGGCGGCCTCAGTCTGCTCGTCTTGCCGACAGGAACGAAGCTCTGGCTTTGGCGCTATCAGTTCAATGGCGGCGAGAAGAACATGACATTTGGGGAGTACCCGGTTGTCGGCCCCAAGGATGCTCGCGAGCTTCACTTCGCCGCAAAAAAGGTGCTCGCGACCGGGATCAATCCGATGACCGAACGCAAGGCGGAGGCCGAAGCGAAGCAAGAAGTAGCTAAGGCCGTGCAGCGCGAGGCTGACAGCAGCTTTGAGAAGGTCGCCCGGAAGTGGTGGGCATGGTGGTCGATTGGCAAGTCTCCAAGGCATGCAGAGACTTTGATGAATCGGCTTGAGTCTGATGTCTTCCCGGTCATCGGGCACTTGCCGATTGACTCCGTCCAAACGGGCCATATTCGAGACATCATGCTCACGGTCGAGAAGCGAGGCGCTAGCGATGTCGCCAAGAGAGCGCATCAGTCCGTCGGGCAAATCTTCCGCTTTGCGATCGCGCGCGAACTTGGGAGTCGGAACCCTGCGGCTGAGTTCAGACCTCGGGACATCTTGGCGGCAGCCGTATCAGAAAACTTCGCCCGTGTAGACGAGAAGGATTTGCCTGAGCTTTTAGCGAAGATGGATGACTACAACGGAGACGCGCTCACGCGCTTTGGGCTGAAGCTTTTGGCCTACTGTTTTCCTCGCACCAGCGAACTGATCGAAGCGCCGTGGACCGAGTTTGACCTGGAAAGAGCGCGATGGGATATTCCTGCGGAGCGCATGAAGATGAAGACTCCTCACATCATCCCTCTTTCCCGCCAAGCGGTCGAGGTGCTTCGAGCGCTTCGGTTATTAACCGGCAATGGCAAACTGGTATTCCCCGGTGCCATGGACAAGAAGAAGCCTATGAGCAATAACACGCTGCTGTATGCGCTCTACAGACTCGGATATCAAGGCCGCATGACCGGGCACGGTTTCCGTGGACTCGCTTCAACCATCCTCAATGAAAACGATTTTGACGATGAGCATGTGGATTTGCAGCTTGCTCACATGAAGCGGAACAAGGTATCCGCGGCCTACAACCACGCGAAGTATTTAAAGCAGCGCACGGAGATGATGCAGTGGTGGGCGGATTATTTGGACACACAGCTCGCCAAAGGAAGACGAGCGTTGGCGGCCTAGAGGCTGTTGTTAACTTTTATTCCTGCTGACGAAACGGTTAGGGTGTCTCTCGTTTTCTCTATAAGCATAGAGAGATGGAGAAGCAGTATCCGACGAATTACCCGAGCGATGTGAGCGACGAGGAGTGGGCGTTTGTGGCCCCGTATCTGACGTTGTGCCGGGAGGACGCGCCACAGCGCGAGCACTCGTTGCGGGCGGTGTTCAACGGCCTTCGCTACATCGTGCGCACCGGCAACCAGTGGCGCTTCATGCCGGGCGACCTGCCGCCGTGGACGGCGGTTTATCAGCAGACACGGCGCTGGATGCGGGCCGGGGTCTTCGAAATCCTGGTGGAGGATGTGCGTTCGCTGTTGCGCGAGTTCGCCGGGCGCAAGCCACAGCCAACGGCGATGATCGTGGACAGCCGCACGCTGCAGTCGACGCCGGAATCGGGAGCGCGGGCAGGATACGACGGCGCCAAGCGACGCAAGGGATCAAAAGTGCATGCGGCGGTCGATACGTTGGGTCATCTGCTTGCCTTGCATGTGACCGCAGCAAGCGAACAGGACCGCGCCCAGATCGACCGGCTGGCTGAAGAGGTCCAGCAGATCACTGGACGCAGCGTTGAGTTGGCCTATGTCGATCAGGGTTATACAGGGCAGACTGCAGCCGATGCGGCGACCCAGCATGGCATCCAGCTGCAGGTTGTCAAACACACCGAAGCAAAGCATGGCTTCGTGCTCCTGCCAAGAAGATGGGTCGTAGAACGAAGCTTCGCATGGGCCGCTCGTTTCCGCAGACTCGCCAGAGACTACGAACGGCTCAATCAATCCCTCGCTGGATACCACTACTTCGCCTTCGCCTGGATCATGCTCGCCCAACTCACAAAATTACTCAATAAAAGTTCATAACGGGCTCTAAGCCCACTTCTTCGATGACGCCCATTGTCTCGGTAGAGCACGCTCCGGCATCCGCCTGCCACCGACAATCGGAGGGGGCGTTCTTGAGACTACGATCCGCTCCGCCGCCCATTGTTTGACCTCGGACGCAACCCATGCGACGGTGCGTGCTCCCAGGTGGACAGGTGCCGGAAAGCTGTTTGCACGGATAAGCTCATAAAGGCTTGATTTCGATAGCCCTGTGACCGCCTTCACTTTCGGGAGTCGTAAGAAAATCACCTCGTCGGTGTCGCTTGAGACGGCGCTATCTCTTGCCGATTTCATGTGGGGGTCCACCGAAATAATCTCGGCGGCATTACGCAAGTTGAGATGTGAACGATTCATGGGCGGCTCGCAGGACATCAGAGATGAATTGCAACGGCATCCGTTGCACACACCTTCTCGCACCGTCTAGCACGCTGTCCAATTCCTAGCCGCGTAGTAGATATTCCCGGTGGGAATGGGTTTCCACTGCGCCTCACTCGAATGTTGGCAGTCTGTGCCGCCTCTCGCGCTTAGCCTCATGTGCCTAAAAGGCCGAGAGAGTCCGGTAAGGGATTCGAGAGTGTTGGAAGGTGCGTCTCCATCCAAGGATGGCCGGACGCTGGGACGCTCTCCTTTCGGGTCTTTGAAGTCCGAGTGAAATCACCAAAAGCCTGAATCCATTGATCGAAACACCTATTCCCACTGGGCATAGGTGACCCATCCGCAGTTATTGGACACCACGATAGGAGCACCTTTACGTTGCCCATATCGCAACCGATTCAACGGTTGATTGAGGTGCCCAATGCAGATCAAAGTCAGGCTCGATTCCCGGCCCATCCAGAGGTGGGCAAGACTCTTCTCTAAACAGACGCTATTCCGTGCCGCGCGCATGATGGGTCCGACTCTGGTCGTCCTCTCATTCGCCAGCGTTGCCCATGCCCAAGGGACGATGGATTTCTCCGGGGCTCAAACGCTTATGACAACGTTCAAAACTTTTGCCATATATGCCGGTGCTGTCATCTGTTTCGGCGGCCTCATCTTCGCGGGAATCCGCATGATGAGTGGGCGTTTTCAGGATGCTATACCAGGCCTCTTCGGTGCGCTGTTCGGCGCTGGAGTGCTCGGCTGGGGAGCCGGTTGGATCGGACCTGATTCGCGCCGAAATCCATCCGATGGAGGAGGCCGAGGGATTTCGCGCCTTGCTTCGATTGGACGAGCCCAAGTACAGCGTCGAGCAGATCGCCGCGAAGGTTGGCAAACATCCTTCGTTCGTCGCCCAAAGATTAAAGCTGACAGACCTACTGCCCGTTTTGGTCGATGCCTTCTATGCCGGGGAGATCGGCGTCGGCCATGCGCTACTGCTGGCGAAACTGCCCGCCGACCAACAGCAACAGGCATTCGCGGCTTGCTTCAAAGAGATGTATAACGGAGGCACAAAACCCGCTCGTGTCCTCCTGCCTGTGCGCACCCTGCAATTCTGGATCGACAGCAACATCCTGCTTGTCTTGAAAGATGCGCCGTTCGACAAGCGGGACAAGGAGCTTGTCCCGGCAGCGGGGAGTTGTGTCGATTGCCCCAAGCGGACGGGACACAACAAACTGCTTTTCAGTGATCTTGGCGGGAAGCTCGATTCCTGTACCGACCCAAGCTGCTACCAGTCCAAGGTATCGGCATGTGTCGCCAAGCAGATCGCCGACAAACCGCAGCTCGCGCAGATCAGCACTGCTTACGGCAAGCAACAGGAAGGCAGCAAGGTCCTCCCTCGCAACCAATACACCGCGATTCGCGCCGACAAGCCGAAGTCAAAAGACGAGGCACAGCGTTCTGAATACAAAGTGTGCAAGTTCACCACCGAGGCCATCATCACCGAAGGCAGCGACGTAGGCACCATCCACAAGGTCTGCGCCAATCCAGCTTGCCCCGTGCATCACCCGAAGAAGCGAACCAGCGCGGACGATGCGAAGGTGAAGGCGGAACAGGAGAAGCAGAGCAGGGAACAGGCCATCGCCAACACCACCGGCCTCCGTGTCCTCGCCGCTGTGAGTGCTGCGGTGCCCGTTCGTCTGCTCAAGCGTGACTTGCTCTTCGTGATTGAGAAGCTGGTCAGCGTCATGGATGAGAACCGCATCGAGACGCTGGCACGGCAGCATGGTATCCGGCAGAAGAGGGACGATGGAGGTATCGGCAAGACTTTAACAGCCTTTGTTCGTCGTGCGGATGAGGGCACACTTTCCCGGATGCTGGTGGAGTCGAGCATCCTGCTTGCTGCCTCGCGTGGCAATCCCACGACGGTACTCAAGGATGCCGCCAGCGCCTACAAAGTGGACACCGACGCCATCACCATCAAGGTGAAGCAGGAGTTCGGCGCGAAGGAGAAGGCTAAGAAGACCGCACAATCCACGGTAAAGGCCGCAAAGAAAGCAGCCTAGCCAGCCACCGAGGGGCGGCAGTCCGCCGTCCCTCATTCTTTGCTCGTAAAAATCGCGCAGGGAGAACCCGCTTCGGTTTCTCCGTCGGGTAAGGAGGCGGCATCACTGCCACCCCCTCCCCTAAGAACCGGACTTGATAGTTTCCCATCATCCGGCTCAAGCCATGTGTAAGCCCCGCGTGAGCAGGGCCGGACACAACGCACATTGATTAGCGATCATCATGGGCTTTCTTGAGTTTCTTGCGAGACTCGAAGTAGCCGCGCCAGTGTGGATCGAACGGATTAGCGTTCGATTTCACCTTGATGTGCCGTTCGATAGGTATCTTTCTTGGGTCTATCAGATAAGACACCATGGCGCGACCTTGCCGCGCTTTCGAACAGGCCATGACAGCGAAGTATCGTCTCGTTCCAAGCCGCCGCCAGTATCGGTTCATGATCCAGGCAGCGGACTTCTTCGGATGCCGACGTTTCGCCCATCGCCAGAGCGACTGCCAGATCACCATCTCCGCTTTACCGAACGCCGGACTCGCAACGATGTGACGGTGATAGTTCGCCCATCTCCGGATGACCGGGTTGAGCCTACCTATCAAGTTCACTTGTTTCGCGGAGTCATTCTTGCGAATAACGCCGCGCACCTTCTCGAAGAACGCATGCAGATTCTTCTTCGAAGGTGTGGTGAGGACTTTGCCGCCATGTCGCCGCAGATTCTGCCCCAGGAAGTCGAAGCCATCTTCGATATGCGTGATGCAGGTTTTCTCAGGTGAGAGCTGCAAGCCACGTTCGAGCAGGAACCGCTCGACCAGTGGCTTCACTTCATTCTCGAGCAGTTCTTTCGAACTGCCCGTGATGATGAAGTCATCGGCATAACGCACGAAGTTCACCTTTGGGTTGTGCATCTTCCCATC
>JAMFSC010000265.1 GCA_026225095.1 bacterium | reverse complement strand
GGCGCTCGATTCGGTGAGGAAGACGAAGCTCAGGAGACAGAAGACCGCGGCGGCTCCGGGGATGCCGGCGAAGTAGGCGGCGCGGCTGCCGTGGGTGCGCTCTTCTTCGCCTGCGTTGAGCAGCATGATGACGAAGACGAAGAGCACCATGATGGCGCCCGAGTAGACGATGACCTGCGCTGCGGCGAGGAACTCCGCGCCAAGCGACCAGTAGAGGACGGCGAGCGACATCATGACGACGACCAGCGAGAGGGCCGAGTTGATGGGATGGCGCTGCAGCAGCAGGTTCAGGGCGGCGGCGACTGCGAGCAGACCGAAGATGAGGAAGAGGGCGAGTTGCATGGGGACCGCTGAATCCTTCCTTGATGCCTGGCGAAATGTTTCGAACGGTTTGGCTGTGCGTTGATTGTAAAGCAGCCTGGCTCGGTGCTGGACGCTCCTGGCCCCGGCGGCTGATCAAACACAGATTCCCTTCGGGAATGACAGAAAGAAGGGCAAAGACGACAGCACAGCAACGTTACGGGTGGAGCGCCATGACGAGTGAAGTGACGATGATGTTGGCCATGGCGACGGGTAGGAGGAACTTCCAACCGAAGCTCATGAGCTGGTCGTAGCGGAACCGGGGTAGCGTGGAACGGACCCAGATGTAGAGGAACAGGAAGGCGAAGATTTTGAACACGAACCAGAAGACCGGCATGACGGCCTGGAGCAGGACCGGGCCGTCGGGGAAGAAGTGGCCGAAGGGGCTCGACGCGCCGCCGAAGAAGAGCAGTGTGGCCACGCAGGAGACGGTGATCATGTTGGCGTATTCGGCCATGAAGAACATCGCGAACTTCATGGAGCTGTACTCAGTGTGGTATCCGGCGACGAGCTCGGTCTCGGCCTCGGGAAGGTCGAACGGGGCACGGTTAGTCTCGGCGTAGGCGCTCATCAGGTAGATGACGAAGGCGACGATCTGGAAGCCGCCGACGATCGTCCAAACAGTGCCAGTCGCAGAATGTTCACGGGCGAATCCACCGAAGATATTCCAGGAGAATGCTCCGTGGGCGGACTGGCTGGCAACGATGTCGCGGAGGTTGAGCGATCCGGCCCGGAGGACGACACCGACCAGTGAGAGGCCAAGTGCGAGCTCGTAGCTGATCATCTGCGAGGTGGCGCGGAGGCTGCCGAGGAGGGCGTATTTGTTATTGGAGCTCCAGCCCGAGAGCGCGATGCCGTAGACACCGATGGAGGTGACGCCGAGGATGACAAGAAGGGCTACGTTGACGTTCGCGACCTGGAAGATGTCGACGCCTTTGACCAGGGTGATGGCGCCGAAGGGGACGACGGCGATCGAGGTCATGGCGCAGGCGAGGGCGATCATGGGGGCGATGAGGAAGAGTGGGCGATCGACGGCGAGGGGCGTCATGTCTTCCTTCAGGAAGAGCTTGATGCCGTCGGCGAGGGGCTGGAGCAGGCCGAAGGGGCCGGTGCGGGACGGCCCCCAGCGGTTCTGCATGCGGCCGATGACCTTCCGTTCGAGGAGCACCGTGTACGCGACCGCCGTCAGGGTGATGACGAAGACCACCAGCAGCTTGATGACGGAGATGAGGAGAAAGGTGAGGAACGGGACTTGTGGGGGCACTGTGCTTTTGCTCCTGGCTCAGAACCTTTGAGCGTTAGCTTGAAGCTAAGGACCCAAGGCTCTGAACTGCCTTTCTTTTAGTCGGCGGCTGCCTGGTTATCGATCTGGACGAGCTTCTGGGCGGCGAGACGGGCGTCGTTGACCTGAAGGTCTTCGAGCATGGGCGAGAAGCGGCCGAGGGTTCCGGAGGTGAAGAGCTTGTCGTTCGACGGAAGGACGAGGTCGCGACGGGTTGCGTTGGAAGGTTGGGCTGCGGGTTCGAGGTGCTGGGCGTTGCCGGAGAGAAGTTGGAGGCGCAGCATCTTGTCGTAGCCGGGGACGAGGCGCTGGATCTCATCGAGGATGGCGTTCGCGTCGAAGGGGCTCGTGCGGGGTTCGAGGTGATTCGCAGTGAGCCAGACTGCGTGGCGGTCGGCCTCGCCGGACTGTGCGCCGCGGGTCTGGCCCATGTCGGCATAGGTTCCTTTGCCGAACGGAACCAGCGCCTTGATGTTCGCGCCCATCTTGTCGGCGATGCGGACGATCATCTCGAAGTCGGAGCGGACGCCGGAGCGGTCGCCGGC
The DNA here is from genome assembly GCA_026225095.1 of bacterium. Classification (GTDB taxonomy): domain Bacteria; phylum Acidobacteriota; class Terriglobia; order Terriglobales; family Acidobacteriaceae; genus Edaphobacter. The sequence continues at coordinate 13,567 of JAMFSC010000265.1, read as the reverse complement.
CTTCGAGACCTGCTGGAGGTCGCCGAAGCTGTTGGTGACGGAGCCGGATTTCTCGTACAGGTTGGCGGCGGGGAGGACGACGTCGGCGATGGCGGCGGTCTCGGTGAGGAACATCTCCTGGACGACGATAAAGGTGTTCTTGAGGGTCGCGGGGTCGATGTCGTAGCGCAGGACCGGGTTGGCTCCGACGACGTAGAGGGCCGAGAGATCGCCCTTGGCGGCGGCGTCGAAGATCTCGAGCATGTCGAGGCCGGCGGCCATGGGGATGGCTGTTTCGCCGAAGCTGTTGGTGCTGGTAGCTGGCGTGTAACCGGGGAGCATGTCGGGCAGGAGGCCCATGTCGGCTGCGCCGCGGGAGTTGACGTAATCGGAGAGCAGGGCGAACTTGCGGTTGGGAAGGGTGACGCCGAAGTTGAGCAGGCGTTTGAGGTCTTCGCCGCGGAGTTCGTTTCCGATGAGGACAAGGAGCGATTCCTCGGCGCGGACGGTATCCCGGAAGGTGTGGAAGGCGGCTGCGTCGGCGGCGGGATGGACCAGACCATCGACGGCGGAGTCGTCTCCGGCCAGGAAGGCGGCGAGCGCGCCGTAGCTGAGATCGGAGATCTGCAGGAACGACTTCGCCTGGCGGGTGAGCTTGATCTGCTGGTGATTGACGATGTGCAGGCGGGCGGCGTTCAGGCGGACGTCGGAGCGGAGGTTCCAGGCGGTGAGCGGATTCTCGTTGGTGGGGTCGCCGCCGATGATCATGACGGCCTTGGCCGTGGTGGTGTCGAGCTGCGAGGCGGTGCGGCCGGGGTGGTCGCTGAGGGCCTGTGCGAAGGCAACGTAATCAGCCGTGCGGTGATGGTCGATGTTGTTGGTCTGGAGAACCGAGCGGGCGAACTTCTGGAGGAGATATGCCTCTTCGTTGGTGAGACGGTTGGAGCCGACGACGCCGATCGATTTGCCTCCGCGTGTATCGCGGAGTTCCCGGAGCTTTTTGCCCGCGTGGTCGAGAGCGGCCTCCCATGAGACGGGCTTGAGCGTGCCGTCGGGCTGGCGGACGAGCGGGGTGGTGATGCGGTCGGGCGAGTTGGCGAAGTCGAATGCGTAACGGCCCTTGTTACAGAGAAAGTCTCCGTTCATGCCGGACTTGTCGCGGTTATCGCCGCGCACGATCTCGGATCCATCGGAGGTGGAGCGGACGCCGAGGGTGGTCTTGCATCCGTCGCCGCAGTGAGTGCAGACGGTGGCGACGTGGTTCATCTCCCATGGGCGCGTCTTGTAGCGGTAGGTTCCGGAGGTGAGGGCTCCGACAGGGCAGGCGTCGATGCACATGCCGCACTGCTCGCAGTCGACGTGGGCGAGGTCGTCGGGGGACTGGACGGCGGGGACGTTCGGCGCGATGACGGACGAAGCGCCGCGGTTCTGGATTCCGAGAGCGAAGACGTCCATGCCCTCGCCGCACATGCGCACGCAGCGGTAGCAGAGGATGCAGCGGGGGCGGTCGAAGAAGACGACGGGAGACCACTGTTGCTCCTCCCGGTGGTTCTTGGGCTCGGCGTAGAAGCTGTCGGCGGCACCGTACTTGAAGGTCATGTCCTGCAGTTCGCACTCGCCGCCGGCGTCGCAGACGGGGCAGTCGAGGGGGTGGTTTCCGAGCAGGAGCTGGAGCGTAGCCTTGCGGGCCTGTGCGATCTCGGGGGTCTCGGTCTGGACGACCATGCCCTCGGCGACCGGAGTGGTACATGCAGTCTGAAGCTTGGGCATCTTCTCGATGCGCACGACGCACATGCGGCATGCGGCCTGGAGCGAGAGGCCGGGGTAGTAGCAGAACGCGGGGATCTCAATGCCCGCAGACTTGCATGCCTCGATGAGAAGCGTTCCCGCGGGTGCAGTGATGCGGGTTCCGTCGACGGTGAAGGTTACGTCAGCCATATCTCAAAATCCTCTACTGCTTATCCTTATCGAGCAAGATCTTCTGGTCGGAGCTGCGGCGGTCTCGTGTGGAGAGTAACCGAAATGCGCCGACCAACAGGACAACCGCGACCAGGATCCAGACGATCCGGATCGGGGCTTTGCTCAATGCGCCGCCCCGATGAGCTCGCCCATGGGCTTGATGGCAATCAGCGGGTGTTCGACGCGCTTGCCTTCGATGTACTCCTCGAACTCCTTGCGGAATTTCTTGACGAAGCCCAGGGTCGGCATCGCAGCCGCATCGCCGAGCGGACAGAACGTCCGGCCCAGCATGTTTTCGGCCAGGTACTGCACGTTGTCGATGTCCTTCTTGTTGCCTCCACCGGCGTGGACGCGGGTGAGCGTCTTCTTGATCCAGTCCGTGCCCTCGCGGCAGGGGATGCACCATCCACAGGATTCGTGCTGGTAGAAGGCGATGGTGCGGAGGGCGAACTCTACGATGGAGACGGTCTCGTCGAGTACGACGATTCCGCCCGAGCCGAGCATGGTGCCCGCCTTGCCCATCTGGTCAAAGTCCAGGCCGACGTCGATCTCGTCCGGCGTGAGGACGGGGCAGGACGATCCGCCGGGGACGACGGCCTTGAGCTTCTTGCCGTCCTTGATGCCGCCCGCCACGTCGTAGATCGCCTTCTTGAGGTTGTAGCCCATGGGAAGCTCGTAGACGCCGGGGCGTTCCACGTGTCCGGAGATGCCGAAGAGGCGGGTGCCGCCGTTGCGTTCCGAGCCAAGCTTGGCGTAGGCCTCGCCGCCCATCAGCAGGATGTGGGGCGCGGCGGCGATGGTCTCGGCGTTGTTGATGACGGTGGGCCCGCCATAGAGACCGACCACGGCGGGGAAGGGCGGCTTGATGCGCGGGACACCGCGTTTGCCTTCGAGCGACTCCATCAGCGCGGACTCTTCGCCGACCTCATAGGCGCCGGCGCCGGTCTGGGTAATGATGTCGAAGTCGATGCCGGAGCCGAAGATGTTCTTGCCCAGGAAGCCCTTGGCGTAGGCGTCGGCGACGGCTTTTTCCATCATCTTGAGCAGGTAGCGATACTCGCCGCGCAGGTAGATGAAGCCCATCTTCGACCCGATGGCGAGCCCGGCGATCATGGTGCCTTCAATGACGGCGTGTGGGTCGTGCAGGAAGATGACGTGGTCCTTGCAGGTTCCGGGCTCGGACTCGTCGCCGTTGACCAGGACGTACTTGGGCTTGTCGGACTGTTTGGGGACGAAGGACCACTTGAGGCCGGTGGGAAAACCTGCACCGCCGCGTCCCCGCAGGCCGGAGGCCTTCATCGTATCGATGATCCAACTCGCCATTTGGGCGGGGCCTTTTTCAATGGCCATCTGGACGGCCTTGTAGCCGTCGAGTTCGATGTACTTGTCGATGTCGGCCGCGCCCTGGCCGAAGCGGCGGGAGAGGACCCTGACTTCATCGGGATGGGAGACGAGTTGCGGCATTACTTCACGTCCTTTCCACGGCCTTCACGATACATCGCGAAGACCTCGTCCATCTTGCCGGGCGTGAGGTTATCGTGAAAGTCGTAGTTGACCTGGGCGGCAGGGGCCCAGCAGCAGGCTCCGATGCATTCGACCTCTTCGAGGGAGAAGAGGCCGTCGGGGGTGACTTCCTTGTGGCCGATGCCGAGCTGCTTCTTGCAGTGGTCCAGCAGCTCGTAGCCGCCGCGGAGCATGCAACTGATGTTGGTGCAGACCTGGACGTTATACTTTCCGGCTGGCCTGGTGCGCAGCATGGAGTAGTAGCTGAGTACGTTGCGGACGTCGAGTTCGTAGATGCCGATGCGCTGTGCGATCTCGGTGACGACGGCGTCGGAGATGTAGCCGACCTCATCCTGCGCGTAGAGCAGCATGGGTACGAGGGCGGAGCGCTTGAGCGGATAGATGGTGACGAGCTTGTCGAAGCGCGCGGCAAGTTCCGGCGAAAAGATCGTATTGGCGACTTCACTCACTGTGCATCATCTCCCTCGCCAGCCGCTCGGCGGCGATGTCCATCTCTTCTTCCTTCTTATTCTGCCCTGCGGCCGAGATGACGGTTCCGTGTGCTGTGAGGGAGAAGGCCTGTTTGCGTCCGTCGGCGTACTGCATGGTGCGATGCGTGAAGTGGAGCCAGTCGGACCCGACACGCAGGGTGATCTCTTCGGGGCCAACTTCTATGACGGCGTGCTGCGGTGCGTTCAATCCGTGGGCCGCCGCGTAGGAGCGGAGCAGGGAGGCCCAGGAGGTCCAGAGTTCGGTGTGAAGCACCGTGTTCATCTCACTGACCACTCATTTCCAACTTTCCTGTGCTTTTTTCGACTAGCCGTCCTATAAGAGCGCCGAAGCAGCCATACAAAACAAAATTCGTAACTCCGAAGAGCACGATGATCATGGGCCAACTTGGATCTACAGGCGCTTGCATCGTGATATTCGAGATTGGTACAAGCGCTCGAATTGCGACTGGCGAAACGTTCCAAGAGAGGGGTGCGAGTTCGATCGCTATCGGAAGCATGAATCCGACTACAGCGAAACGAAGGAACCACTGGAGGCGAAGAGACATTAACGATCGATCTCCCCTAGAACAATATCGATCGAACCGATGACCGCGACAACGTCCGCGAGCATTCGCCCCTTGCACATGGTCTCAAGTGCCTGCAACGTAGCGAACGACGGGTTGCGCATGTGGACGCGATAGGGTTTGGCGGTGCCGTCCGAGACGACGTAGTAGCCCATCTCGCCGCGGGGGCTTTCGACTGCCTGGTAGACCTCTCCGGCGGGGACAGCGAAGCCCTCCGTGACAATCTTGAAGTGATGGATGAGCGACTCCATCTGGGTCTTCATCTGTTCGCGGTCGGGCAGTACGATTTTGGGGGCGTCGGCTACGATGCGGCCCTCGGGCATGCCGTCGAGCGCCTGCTGGCAGATCTTGATCGACTCCCGCATCTCCAGCATGCGGACCTGGTACCGGGCCCAGACGTCTCCGCCCTGCGAGACCGGCACGTCAAACTTGAACTTCTCGTAGCCCGAGTAGGGCATGTCGCGGCGCAGATCCCAGTCGACGCCGGATGCGCGCAGCGGTGGTCCGGTGACTCCGAGCGCGATCGCATCGGCGGCCGAGAGGTAGCCCACGCCTTTGAGGCGGCCCATCCAGATGGGATTGCCGGTGAGCATGTTCTCGTACTGGTCGATCTGCGCAGGCATCTTGTTGAGGAAGTCTTGCACCTGCTTGTAGAAGTTGAGCGGTGGTTCGAGCGAGAGGCCGCCGATGCGGAAGTAGCTGGTCATCATCCGCTGGCCGGAGAGGTTCTCGTAGATGCGCATGATGTCTTCGCGCTCGCGCCAGCAGTAGAGAAAGATGGTGAGCGCGCCGACGTCCATGGCGTGCGTGCCGAGCCAGACGAGATGCGACTGGATGCGGGTAAGCTCGTTGAGCAGGACTCGCAGGTACTGGGCGCGCGGGGGAATCTCGAGCGCAAGCAGCTTCTCAACCGCGAGCGAGTAGGCCAGGTTGTTCGTCATCGGACAGAGATAGTCGATGCGATCGGTGAGGGGGATGACCTGCTGGTAGAACTTGGCCTCGCAGGTCTTCTCGATGCCGGTGTGGAGATAGCCGATGTCGGGCGCGCAGCTGACCACCGACTCGCCATCGATCTCGAGCACAAGGCGCAGAACGCCGTGGGTCGAGGGGTGCTGGGGACCCATGTTGAGGACCATGGTCTGGTCCTTCGAGGAGTCGTTGTCGTGGTGACGCTTATCGTCGGCGATGAGGTCGTCGATGCCGGGATTGATCTGGTCAGGAGCGGCGACAGGAGACATTAGCGGTAGCCCTCCACGGGGTAGTCCTTGCGAAGGGGATGGCCGTTCCAGTCTTCGGGCATCATGATGCGCTTGAGGTTGGGGTGGCCTCCGAAGTGGATGCCGAAGAGGTCGAAGATCTCGCGCTCGTAGAAGTTGGCAGACGGCCATGCCGAGGTGATGCTTGAGAGGCTGGCGTTCTCGCTATCGAGTCTGACGACGAGGCGGATGCGCTGCTTCAGCGCATGCGACAGGATGTGGTAGGTGACCTGGAAGCGAGGTTCGGACGGGTACCAGTCGACGGCGGTGGCGTCTTCAAAGAAGTTGTAGCCTGCGGTCTTCAGCGCCTCGGCGGCGGCGAGGACGTTCTCTCGCGCGACGGTAATGGTGAACTCGTTGCGATCGAACTTGGCATCGGTGGCCATTGCGCTGAGGGCGACGACGGCTGCGTTCTCCGGAAAGGCCGCGAACACGGCTTCCTTGCCAAGGAGTTTCTTGGGATCGGGTGCGGCTTCCATTACAGGTCTCCCTTGTCGTTCGACCAGTCAAGAACACCCTTCTTCCACACGTAGAAGAGGCCTACGGCAACGAACGCGATGTAGACGAACATCTCCCAGAAGCCGAACATCGGGCGGCCGGTGATGGCGGGGAGTTTGCGAAAGATGACGGCCCACGGCAACATAAACACGGCTTCGACGTCGAACAGGATGAAGAGCATTGCGACCATGTAGAAACGGACGGAGAATCGTCCGCGTGCGTCTCCGACCGGGTCCATGCCGCACTCGTACGGCCCCAGCTTGGTGCGGGAGTTCTTGTGCTTGCCGATGAAGAACGAGGCCCCGACCATCCCCACGGCCATGCCGAGGGCGACTAAGACCTGAAGAACGAGCGGGATGTAGTTCCAGATGTAGGGGTAACTCTGCATGGGCATCTTCGACTCTAGAAGCGTGTCTGGCAAGTGTCAAGCATCGGAGGGCCACCCCAAGGTAACGGTGTGCCCTATCGGAACAGCGCGGTGTATTTGTCGATGAGGGTATCGCCATAGAGGGCGGCGATGAGGCCCCCGGCGGCTAGGAAGCTGCCAAAGGGAAGGCGCGTGGCGGCTTTGGCGCGACCCGTTGCGAGCTGGGAGACGCCATAGACGGCTCCCGATAATACCCCCAGAAAAAGGGCAAGGATAGCGGGCCAGAAGCCGAGGAACGCCGCGATCATGGCCAGGAGCTTGACGTCGCCCAGGCCCATTCCCTCGCGGTTGCGGAGTCGCCTGTAGGCGGCTCGGATGAGCAGCAGGATGGCGGCGGCGCCCAGGACGGCGACGATGCGTCCGCCGATCAGCGCCTCCGGACCGGTGAGGAATACGTTTCCCTTTTCCACAGACATGGCGGCGGTGATGGGGGCTTTGTGAGCAAGGACGATCTGGTCTTCGGTGGGTCCGAGGAAGATGGCCTGGGCGCAGATGAGGAAGAGTCCGGCGGCGATGCCGGTGAGGGTGAAGGCGTCTGGCAGGGTGAAGGTCTGCCAGTCCATGACGAGAAGGCCGATGAGGAGGAAGCCCAGGATGGCGAAGGCTAATCCCTGAATCGTACCAGTGGCAATCTGTTCGTAGGCAAAATGGATGTCGCTGTTCGGATCTCGATAGAGGATCCAAGAGGTACGCCCGAATGCTTTTGCTAACCAGAGTGCAACCGCCAATTCGACGAGAGGGTACTGCGTCGAGATTGGGGATGAGCAGTCCCGGCACCTCCCTCGCAGGAAGATCCAGCTCAGCACGGGAATATTGTGGTACCAGCGAATCGGGTGACCGCAGTGCGGACAACGGGATCGCGGCTTGACGATGCTCTCGCCGGCGGGGAGGCGTGCGATGCAGACGTTCAGAAAGCTGCCAAGCAGCAGGCCTAACAGGCAGCCGACGCACGGGAGAATCCAGGGGGAGATCACACGGACAGTATAGGTTGCGCGGAACGGGAAGGGTCGCGCGGCCGGGGAGCGGAGCCAGAAGATGAGAGCTTCATGTGACCTGCGTGCGAAAAGGTCTGCGCAACCGCTAAAGTCCCCCCGAGTTCAGCCGATGTCGCTCTTGTGGGTGAACATAATTAGCTCCAAGGAGGAAAACATGTCGGTTTCGTCTATCTCGTCTTCCCTTTCTGACAATACCCTGTATCTTCTGCTAGGTACTCAGAGCACAACATCGACCACTGCGGCAGGAACTAAGACTGCTACCAGTGACGCCAGCAGCGCCACCGACGCGAGCAACACGGATTCAAGCAGTGCTATCAGCAAGGATCTGGAGGCACTTCTGAAGGCGCTCGCATCGGGCGATGTGGCCTCGGCGAAGGCTGATCTTGCGAAGCTGAAAGACGAGCTGAAAAAGCAGGACGCGGCGGGCTCCACTACCGGAACTTCGGCCTCAAGTACTCCCTCTGCGCTGGATAAGCTGGTCGCCAAACTCTCGGACGACCTGAACGCGGGAAGTACGGACGATGCGCTGGGCGATGTGGCCGGATACCTGGTCAGGAGCGGCCTCGCGGCGGGCAACCTGGTGAACACCTCAGCCTAGATGGTCGTCCGTTTCTTTCAGGCAGCTTGTTTTAGCGGATTCGGGCGGGGCTGCGAGACAGACTCGCCCGAATCCGCTAAAAATCCACATGCATCCGGACGGATTCGACCATCACCGGCCCGCGATCCTGGTTATAGCCGGGGTGAGTGACGATCTGCTCGTCGAGAGAGTAGAAGACGCCGCGCCAGGCGTGCAGGTTGTAGTAGGCCTCGACGATGTCCTCGCGCGCATAGTGGAGGGTTCCATCGCCCAGCAGGAAGCCCTCGCCGCCCAGCTTCAGGTACTGCTGATGATCGCGCTTGATAGCATTCGAGACCAAGGTAAGGCCACCTTTGTCGAGGGGCCGGTTGTATCGGCGCATCGCGTAGTCGGCTCCGATGGCGATGGTCTGGTCGACCTCGGTGTAGGCGTAGCTCTCGTGCTGGCCTTCGTTCCATCCGAACCGTCCGAAGGCACGCAGGTTGGAGGTGAGCTCCTGCTCGAAGTTCAGGCCAACGCCATACTTGACCGTGGTTGCGGGGGCGTGGTCCGTAATGACAGGCGTCGCGGTGAGGCCGCGTTCGAAGTTCTGGTTGGCCGTGCGGTAGACGCCCATATTGGCGTGGTTGACGAAGCCCAGCAGGCGTACGGCTCCCTTGTGATCTGAACGGAGGAGCGGGCCCAGGAGGCCGCGTCGCAGCTCCAGTTCGACGTTTTCACCGCGGGCTCGCCGGATGTTCCAGTCCACGTCGACGCCGTTGGCGACGGTAGGCATCAGGGCCAGGGCGTAGCGCGCGGAGAATGACCTGTCGTCGTACTCGACGACACCGGCGTACGTGTAGCCACGCGTGTCGGCCGCGTAGTCCCATGCACCGTTGTTGTCGATGGTCCAGTTGAGGAACTGCAGGTGGGAGTCGGTTCCGATGGAGTTGAGGTCGAGCACATCGGGCAGGCTCATCTTTCCGAAGCGCAGGTCGAAACGGCGGGTCGGGACCTGCGTGGTAAGCGAAAAAGGGGTTCGGTCGGACTCTCTCAGTGAACCGCCCAGGCCGATCGTCTGGTGGAGCTGGATGCGGGCAATGTATGGCTTTGAGCCCAGACTGGGATTGCGCACGACGTCGAGATTGGTGAATCCGGCAAGACCGAGCGCCTGGGAGACGCCACGGCCGCCGGAGGATTCAAAGTCGAGCAGGAATTCGGTCGAGAAGCGCGGGTTGCGGATCAGTTCAGCGCCAAGATAGAGCGTTCCCAGCAGCGAGGTCTTGTACTCGCCGCGTGCCTGGAGGCTATTGTCTCCATCGTAGGGGCTGTGAAACGGCGCGTGCGCCTGAAAGATGATGTTGGTCTGGCCGACGATCAGGAAGCGAGACCGGTCGGAGTGGGGGAAGATCGTGGCGGGAATAGGCGCTGGATCGTCCGGCTCGGTGGTTGCTGCAGGCCCGGTGCCGGCCGATGGCGCACCTGGTGCCTGCGCTCGGAGGGTTGAGGAGGACGATGCGCAGAGGACGCCAAATGACAGCATGAGACGTGCAATAAAAAGCATAGGTCTGTCTCTATCGTGCCAGAAACGCGTGAACGTCACGCGACAAGGGCGACGGAAGGAGCGAATTGAGCGCATGAATCGAAGGTATCACCGGGTAGGGAACACATGATCCGCGTGCGCCAGCCTGGCATTCCCCAGAACAGGCTCAGCGGCAACTTGACGCAGGGAAAACCCCGGGCGTATTCTCTGCTTACACGGGAAAGGAGGATGGTCCAGCCTATGAAAATTGATAGTAAATGTAGTTCAACAGTACGTGAGGTGACTGAGGCTTAGAGCGTCCCTGCTCTAGACCTGGCATGCTTTCTCTGAAGTATCCGCCGAGGCCCAATGTCCGAGTGTGTGGACGCCTCAAGTCAATCTCAACAGATCACCGACAGACGGCCCGATCGAGACCAGAATCCTCTGGTGATCGGGCCGTTTGCTTTGCCTGCCGACCAGGATCGTGCGGCCCGGGACTATTTAGAATACGGATATGGGACAAGTGGAACCATTGGTGATCGCGGGACGCAGCTTTCATTCGAGGCTGATCGTTGGAACGGGGAAGTACAAGGATGGGGCAGAGACTAGGGATGCGGTTGAGGCCTCGGGCGCTGAGATGGTCACGGTGGCGGTGCGCCGGGTGAATCTGGACAGGTCGAAGGAGTCGCTTCTCGACTATCTGGACCCGAAAAAGATGTTCCTGCTGCCGAACACCGCCGGCTGCTACACGGCGGACGAGGCCATCCGGGCGGCCCGCCTGGGCCGCGAGGTGGGTCTCTCGGACTGGGTCAAGATCGAGGTAATCGGCGACCAGGCAACGTTATATCCCGACATCCAGGCGACGCTGATCGCAACCGAGACGCTGGTCAAGGAGGGTTTTACCGTCCTGCCGTATACGACCGAGGATGTGGTCTTCGCCAAGCGCCTGATCGACGTGGGTGCGGCCGCGGTGATGCCTTTGGGAGCTCCGATCGGGACGGGGATGGGGCTTCAGAACATCCATGGTCTCAGGATCCTGCGCGAGTTGATCACGGAGGTTCCGCTGATCGTCGACGCAGGGCTTGGCACGGCCTCGGACGCGGCCCTGGCAATGGAACTCGGATTCGACGGTGTGCTGCTGAATACGGCCATTGCACTGGCGGAGAATCCGATTCTGATGGCCGAGGCAATGCGCCACGCTGTCCTGGCCGGTTACCAGGCGAAGCTGGCCGGGCGCATGCCGCGGAAGCTCTATGCCTCTGCCAGTTCGCCGATGGAAGGAATCTCGCGGTAGGGTACCTGTCGCATTGTGATTGACTCAGCTTTGCCACCTTCAGCATCGCCTGTCGGGCACTTTCCGCCTGCCGGAATAGAGTAAACTTCGCCTATGCGGGTGTTCGGGATCGATTGTGGAACAGAGTTCACCGGCTATGGTGTGGTTGAGTTGGACGCCGGTGCGCGGATGCCGCGCCTGGTGCATTGCGCCGCCGGAACCATCCGCCTCAGTAAGAAGGAGAAGACTCCGCTGCGTCTCGCGCAGGTCTACTCGGAGCTGGTCGCGCTGATGACGCTGCACGAGCCGACGGTCGTCGCGATTGAAGAGGTCTTCTTCTCGTCCAACGTCAAGTCGGCGCTGAAGCTTGGCCAGGTGCGCGGCGTGGCCATGCTGGCGGCGGCCACCTGCGGGCTCGAGGTCGCCGAATACGCGCCGCTCTCCATCAAGAGCGCTGTCGTGGGGTATGGTCTCGCGGCCAAGGAGCAGGTGCAGTTCATGGTGACGCGTCTGCTCGAACTGGATCGAGCCCCCGACTCCCCGGACGCCGCCGACGCCCTGGCCATCGCGATCTGCCACCTGCACACCGCGCAGACGCTTCAGATGCAGGGGGCACGGTGAGATTAGCGTGTTGGACTCGATATGCCCTGGCGGCTGCGGTGTTCGGCGGCTCGCAGATGACCGCCGCTCAGGATGGCAATGGGAGTTCGAAGGCCCTCGCCGAGGTGTCGTACCACCAGGATCGGCTCGGTCTGCTGGTTCCGCATTACACGATTGCAGTGCGTGAGAACGGACGAGCCACCTACCACGCGGAGCTGGCTCCCATCACTCCCGCCGGAGGACGACCCCAGACCGGCGATGCTGCCGATGTTCCAGCGCCACCTCCGCCAGTCGATCGCGAGATCATCATCTCCCCCGAGACCACCGCGAAGATCTTCGAACTTGCCCGCGCCACCGACCGCTTCCATGTCGAATGTGCGTCGAAGGCGAAGAACATCGCCGACACCGGGTCGAAGACGCTGAAGTACGCCGGTCCCGACGGGCAGGGGCAGTGCATCTACAACTACACCGAGATCAAGCCCATTGCGACTCTGACGGACATCTTTCAGACCACCGCCCTGACCATCGAAATGGGTCGCAAGTTGGATTTCAAGCGGCGATTCGACCGGCTTGGTCTGGACGCGGAGATGATTACGCTGGGCAATCTGTTGGAGGCTCATCAGGCCTCGGAGGTGGGTACGATCGCGCCCACGCTGCGCGCGATTGCCGGTGACACCGAACTGTTGCAGCGCGTACGATTACGCGCAGCGAAGATGCTGGAGCAGGCGGACGCGTTTCATCCGTAGAGGAAGGCTTGAGAGCGGCTTTTCCAGGCGCCGAAGTGAACCGGTCCACACGAAAAGGTCCTCGGAATGGGAATGGGAATGGGAGCGGGAATGGGAATAGAGGATCGGAACGGATCGTTGGGATCGACGTTCGAATCGATCGCTCGGCCATTTTTTGTGAGCCGGTTTGGTGGCGCGCTGTTACTTTGGGTTTTCCTGGCTGCCGGCTCGGCCACTCCAGCGAAAGCTCAGCAGGAAACTGAAGCGTCGCCGCCCGCTCGGGAGCCCGCGCCTCCGCCAGCGCCTTCTGACTCATTGCAAGGCGATTCCCTGGCCGGTGGTCCGACCAATGCTGTCCGATCCGCTCGTTTGACGTATCTGGCCCAGGGAGTTGTTCTGGTGGATCGCGGAGACGGCTCCGGAACCGAGCCGGCACAACAAAATATGGCGCTCGCCCAGGGGACGCGCCTGACCTCGACGGAGAATGGAGAGGCGGAGATCGAGTTTGAGGATGGCAGCGTCGTCCGACTTACGCCCAACTCCTCAATCAACCTCGACTATCTGGGAGCCCGTGAGTCGGGGAACGCCACGCGGCTGCATGTGCTGCGCGGTCTCGCTTATCTCGAGCTGCGGGCCTCGAAGACGGCCCTGTTCATGGTGCAGGCAGGCGGAGACAGCTTCTGGCCGGTCGAGAACGCGACCGTTCGTGTCAACCTGGACGATCCTCCGGCGGTTATCTCCGTGCTGGACGGCAATATTCACGTCGAACATATTCCTCTTCCGGCCGGGCAGAATTCGAAGGATGGATCCGCCGCCGCCGCCGAGGGCTTTCGCACCAACGTCCATGCGGGTGAGAGCCTGAGGAGCGACGTCAACGACCCATCGCGATACTTCCTTACCGACAGCGTGCCGCCCGAGACCTGGGATAACTGGAACGAGGCGCGCGACCAGGCGGCGGCCGACCAGATTGCTGGCAGCACGTTGGTTCGCAATGGATATGCCGGGTCGCAGGGCTACGGGTGGTCGGACCTGGATGCGAACGGCACTTGGTATAACCAACCCGAAGCCGGACCCGTCTGGCAGCCGGATGAGGCGCTCGCAGCCGACTTCGACCCGTACGGGTACGGTAGCTGGACGTACTTCGGCAACGTCGGATATAGCTGGGCCTCGGGATACGCCTGGGGCTGGACTCCCTACCG
>JAMFSC010000264.1 GCA_026225095.1 bacterium | reverse complement strand
GCCTTTTTTGTGAAGCGTCTGAAGGAGAGTGTGAGCCGCTCGCAGGCGAGCGATGGCTATCACTTCGTGGTTCTGTTCGTCGATATCGACCGGTTCAAGACCATCAACGTCAGCCTCGGCCATCAGGCGGGGGATGAATTGATGCGGGGAGTGGCACAACGTCTATTGAGCGCAGTGCGGACGGAGGAGACCATGTCTCGGGAGACGGAACATCGCCGTCGGTCTGGGCGGCCATCGGATGTGGTGGCGCGGATCGGCGGAGATGAGTTCGTGATCCTGCTGGACGACTTCGCCGATGTCAAAGATGGTGTGCGGGTGGCCGAGCGGATTCAGAGGGTGCTGGAAGCGCCGTTCGTGCTGGATGGCCACGAGGTGGTGATCACGGCGAGCATCGGCATCTCGACCAGCGGCGACAGTGCCAACGATGCGTCGGCGATTCTGCGCGGAGCGGATATGGCGATGTACCGGGCCAAGATGCTGGGCAAGGCGCGCTACGAGGTGATTGACCCCGAGGGTCAGCGTGTGGCGACGGAGTTGTTCCGGCTGGAGAATGACCTGAGGACGGCGGTCGAGAACAAGGAACTGCTGCTGCACTACCAGCCCATCATCGATCTGAAGGACTCTCGCCTCACGGGATTCGAGGTGCTGGTGCGTTGGCAACATCCCCGGTTGGGAATTATGCAGCCGGACTCCTTTATTTCGCTGGCCGAGGAGACGGGAATGATCGTCCCGATCGGCGTATGGGTGATGGGCGAGGCCTGCCGCCAGATGCAGGAGTGGAACGAGAAGCTGGGCGAAGATAGCGCATTGACGGTGTGCGTTAACATCTCTCCCCGTCAGTTTGAACAGGATAATCTTCTGGATCGGGTGCGGGAGGTGCTGCTGGAGACGAGGCTCAAGCCCGAGCATCTGGAACTGGAGATGACGGAGAGTCTGACGATGAAGGATGCGCCTCGGGCAGCGGCGATTCTGCACGCCCTTGTGGGTCTGGGGGTGTCGCTGAGCCTTGACGACTTCGGAACGGGCTATTCTTCGCTGAGCTACCTGCACCGTTTTCCGCTTGGGACGCTGAAGATCGATCGGTCGTTCGTTGCAGAGATCGAGCATGGGCGGGAACGACGGGAGATTGTGCAGACGATCATCGTGCTCGGACATAATCTGGGCATGCGGGTGGTTGCGGAAGGCATAGAAAACACCGCGCAGATGGAACTCTTGAAGTCGCTTGGGTGTGACCGGGGACAAGGATATCTCTTCTCGCGTCCGATCCCAGCCGGTGAGGTGATGGGTCTTGTGGACCGGTGGAGGCACAATCTGGAAACAGAGGGGCAAGGGAATACGCAGGTCGCGGCCTAGCTGGGAGGACCTGCCGGACAGGGTTAGAGCCGATCGCGCGGTGCACCTGGCAACGGAGAAGCCGGATGGCATGCTGACAGGAGTACCCCTGCCGGAGCAAGGGCTGAAGGTCGGAGGGGGACGATTCGAGTCAGTGAGCGGTGGGCATGGGGCGCTCGTGGATGAGCATCCAGGAAGTTCCGAACTGGTCGCGGAGCATGCTGAAGCGGAAGGCGAAGAAGGTTTCGACCAGGGGCATAAAGATCTCTCCGCCTTCGGCCAGAAGGTCGTGGATGCGTTCGGTCTCCTCGCTCGAGTCGAAGGACAGCGTGATGTAGGCGCTGCGGATGGGCTCGGCGTTTGGGATGTCAGCTCCCATGAGGTAGGTTTCACCGAGGTCGATGCGGGCGTGGAGGACCTTGTCTTCCCAGCCGGGGGTGAGGCCGGGAGAGTTCGGGACTTGTCCGTGGGTCATGATGCTGGTGATCTTGCCACCGAGCTTCTGCTGGTAGAACTCGAATGCCGTGCGGCAGGTTCCGGGGTAGTTGAGGTAGGTGTGTAGCTGCATGGTGCGGACGACTCCTTTCATATTCCCTGGGTTGACAGGGTATGTTGATATCAACATGATGGAGAAATGTCAATTGTCCCTTTTGAGACGACGTTGCTGGTTCGGGATTGTTGTCTCTGCCTGCATGTCCAACGGGCGTCGCGGGCGCTGTCCCGACGGTTCGATGTCGCGTTGCGGCCGGTGGGGCTGACGAATCAGCAGTTTTCGATGATGATGGCGCTGAACCGGCCGATGCCGGCGGGAATGGGTTCGGTCGCGACGCTTCTGGGTACGGATCGGACGACGTTGACGGCGGCTTTGAAGACACTGGAGCGGAGGGGGCTGGTGCGGGTCTTGCAGGATCCGGCGGATCGCCGGGGGAGGGTGATCGAGTTGACAGGCGAGGGGATGGATGTTCTGGCCCGGGCGGTTCCTGTGTGGGAGAGGGTGCACCGGGAGTTGGAGGCGATGCTTGGGGAGGGGGAGAGTGAGAGGCTGCGACGGGGGCTTGGGGTGGTGAGTGGCGGGGTGGGTTAGGTGATGGGATCGAGGTGCATGCCGGAGGGGGCGGCGAGGGTCGCGTAGCTGAGGGCACCGAGCAGGGTGACGGCGCTGCAGACGCCCAGGGCGATGGTGAAGGATTGGGTTCGGTCGAGGAGCCAGCCGGTGAGGACGGGGGCGATGGAGGCGATCATGAAGGACGCAAAGTTCTGCAGCGCGGCGAGGGAGGCGACGAAGCGCTGGGGGCTGATTGCCTGGACGTATCCCCAGCCGGAGGTTCCAGCGAAGTGGATGAAGAAGAGTGCGAGGCTGATGCCGGCGACCGCGTGCGGGGTGGTGGTGCTGCGGGCGACGACAAAGGTGCAGGCGGCGGAGAGGACCATTCCGGCGACGAGGTTGCGACGGTGGATGGTGGTGAGGGGTACGCCAGTGCGGGCGAGGCGGTCGGAGATGGTTCCGCTCGATAGCATGCCGACGGCTCCGGCGAGGAAGGGGATGGCGGCGACCCAGCCGCTGGTGGCGAGGGAGAGGTGGCGGGCGGTGTTGAGGTAGCCGGGGAGCCACGCGATGTAGAGCCAGGCGGTGTAGTTGACGCCTCCCCAGCCGAGCATGATGCCCCAGACGGTGCGCTGGCGGAGGAGCGAGCGCCAGGCTCCGGGCTGGGGTGCGTTTGCGATGGGCGCTGGGTATTCGTCAATGGAATAAGGGGTTTTGTTGCGGGCGCGGTGGAGGGTGGTCCATAGGATTGCGACTGCGATGCCCGCGACTCCGAGGCTTGCGAACATGGCGCGCCAGCCGATGCGGAGCATTAAGACGGTGAGGGCGGGTGGGGCGATGGCTAGGCCGATGGTCTGCGATGAGCTCATGATGGCGGTGGCTCGGCCGCGGGTCTGGGTGGAGAACCACTCGCGAACACTGCGGATTCCGGCGGGATAGAAGGGTGCTTCGCCGGCTCCGAGGACCGCCCGGAGGACCAAAAAGGAGGAAAAGCTGTAAGAAACGCTGGTCAGCATCTGGGCCGTTGACCAGAGAAACAGGCCAGCTCCCAGTACGGAGCGGGTTCCGGCACGATCGAGGAGGCCGATGAGGGGGAGTTGGGCGAATCCGTAGGCGAGGGAGAAGGCGGAGAGGAGCCAGCCCATCTGGGTGGCGTTGAGATGCATGTCGGCGCGGATGGTGGTGTTGGCGATCGAGAGGGAGGAGCGATCGAGGAAGTTGACGACTCCGGCGAGGAAGAGGAGGGCGAGGGTGATCGTCTGATGTCCGCGGAGGGTGCGGGCAGGGGCGGCGGTCCTGGCGGGATCGATGGTGTTGAGGGGCACGAGGCTGCTTCTCCCGGGAGATGGCGGTGGGTTGCGGGTCGCAACTGATGGTACAGGACAGGCTTGGGTTGCCGAGATGCCGGGTGGGCTGAGGAATCTTCTTCCGGGTTCGTCAGTGGCGTGGTACCGTCGTTCATCAACGGAAGATGAAGATCGGACGGACCTGGCCGGGCGATGATGGGCCTGGGTGGCCGTTGCATTTCAAGGGACCATCGGGTTGCGCCAGGCGCGATGGCCGCAGTGTCGATTGGCTTCCGTGGGTAAGTTGCCGGCCAAACTACTTGCTGTTCTGGATGGATTCGAGTTACGCCAAATGGACTTCGCCTCAGGAGCCGAAATGACGATTTTTGGAAAGAGCCTCTGCTTACTTGTGATCCTGTGTTTTGGGATTGGAACCCTCCAGATTGAAGGGCAGGTGCAGGCGACGAACGGGAGTATTCAGGGCGATGTGGTGGATGCGCGTGGGGCGCTGGTGCCGGGGGCGGATCTCGAGGCCGATGAGGCGGACACGGCTGCGGTACACCGTGCGGTGACGGATGGATCGGGACACTTCGAATTTCTGTCTCTGAAGCCGGGGCAGTATGTGGTGAAGATTGCGAAGACCGGTTTTGCCACGACGATTCAGGAGAATCTTTCGCTGACAGTAGGGCGGACGATCTCGCTAAAGGTGACGCTGCAGGTGGCGGGGACGACGGAGTCGGTGATCGTCAGTGCGGCTCCGCTGGTGGATGTGGTGACGGCATCTTCGACGACGACGCTGGGCGAGCAGACGATTGCGACGACGCCGGTGCTGGGGCGGAAGTTTGAAGATCTGCTGACGTTGACTCCGGGGGTGAGCATCTCGCAGGGGCCGGATGGGGACGAGATCAACATCAACGGGCAGAGGGGCATCTTCAACAATATCTCGCTCGATGGTGGCGACTATAACAACGGGTTCTTTGGGGAGCAGTCGGGTGGGCAGCGGGCGGCGGTGGATATCACGCTCGAGGCGGTGAAGGAGTTCCAGGTGGTGGCGAGCGGGGCCAACGCCGAGTTCGGGCGTACCGGCGGTGGCGTGGTGAATGTGATCACAAAGTCGGGGACGAACAACTTTCATGGGAGCCTGTTTCATTACCAGAGGCTGGAGGCTTTGACGGGAAATACGTCCGATGGAACTCCGTTGACGAACTTCCACCGTGAGCAGTTCGGCGGCAGCGCGGGTGGCGCGATTGTAAAGGACAAGCTGTTCCTCTTCGGGGCGGCGGAGGGGATTGACGAGAATCTGCTGCGTCAGAATTTGAGTGCGTTCAACGCTTCGACGCTGGGGACGACGACGCCCTGCGCGGTGACGAATCCGGTGTTCCGGTCGAACATTACCGATGCCCAGATCGGCGCGAACGGGGATTGCCAGCGGCTGGTGCTGATCAATTTTTACAAGACGAACTTCAATGAGAACGAGGGTGCGCCGGTGGATCATGTGGTCCACAATGGCGCGTTCTTCGGGCGGGGCGACTGGAATATCAACGAGAGGAATCTGCTGTATAGCTCGTATAACTTCGACTACTCGAACAACCCGAACCAGACGTTCGACGTGGCGACCTATGGGACGACGGCGAACGGGACGGAGGGTGCGTCGCATGTGCAGACCTTCAACGTGAACCTGATCTCGACGTTGAGCGAGCAGAAGCTGAACGAGGCGCATGTGACGTATGGCCACGAGACGCGGCCGCGGTCGGCGATCAACGCGTCGGCGGTTCCGGATACGGGGATCGGGTTCTTCCCGTCGTTCCGGTTCGGGCAGCCGTTCTTCCTGGGGCCGGGGGCGAGCGAGACGTTCTACCACATGGACTTCAAGGATAACTTCTCGCTGGTGCTGGGCAGGCACACGATCAAGTTTGGCGGGGAGGATCTTTACAGCCACAACGTGCAGGTGTTCGACGGCTTTGCGCTGGGACGGTACATCTTTACGAGTGCGACAGGCTTCCTGCACTATGCGACGGCGGCGAGTGCGGGGAGTGCCTACGGACCGAATGTGCAGAGCTGCGCGGATGGATCTTATTCGACGGCTTGCACGGGAGGAAGTCCGCTGGCGCTTTATCTGCAGGACGCTGGAACCCAGCCGGGTCAGACGGTGCAGCAGGCCGGCTACTCGAACATCTCGAACCAGGAGCCGGCGTTTTATGCACAGGATACCTGGAAGGCTACTCCGCGTCTGACGGTCAACCTGGGTCTGCGGGGGGAGGCACAGTTCTTTCCGAAGATGACCATCGCGCCTTCGGCTGCGTTGTACGGGCAGTATCTTTCGAACCCGGCGTTTCCCTCGACCGGTTATCTGCCGAATCAGACAAAGGAGTTTCAACCTCGCTTTGGGTTCGCGTGGGATCTTCGCGGCGACGGGAAGAGTTCGCTGCGGGGCAGCGCGGGCATCTTCAATGCGCGGCAGAACATGTTGACGCAGGTGGGTGCGATCACAACCAATGGCGTGCAGCAGCAGACTCTGACGGAGTTTTCAGGCTCGGGGAATCCGACGTATGCGGGGATCCTGCCGGTGAGCAACTGCCCGGCCACGGGATGCCCGGGGGCCGGCGTGACGGTCTTCGACAAGAACTACCACAATCCTCGGATCTATACGTACAACGTGGGATTCGACCAGCAGGTTTCGAATGACTATGTGGCGTTTGTGGATGCGACGATTTCGAAGGGTGTTTACCTGACGCGGTTCACCAACCCGAACGTCGGCGCGGCGTCGCTGCCATTGAACGGAGACACTGCGAGCTACGGCTCGGGACCGTTTGCGAATCTTGGGGCGATCACGAATACGATCAGTAACGCGAAGTCGCTGTATCGCGGGTTGACGGTGGGGGTGAGGAAGAGGATGTCGCACCGGTTCCAGTTCGAGGCGGAGTATACGTACTCGGTGGACAAGGACGACGACTCGAATGAGCGGGATCCATTCACCTTCCGGTATGCGAATCTCTATAACCTGGCGTCGGAATATTCGAACTCGGACCGGGATGAGCGGCACAAGTTCAATGCCTATGGGCTGGGGGATCTTCCGTTCGGTTTCAAGGGGAACATTCGGGTGCAGCAGCACTCGGCTGAGCCTCTGACGGATAACTCGGCGAGCACGGGGGCTGGCGCGGCTTGCAGCTTTACCAACTCGGCGACGCGGTTTGTGAACGGGATCGACTGCGGAAGGAACCATCTGCGGAAGGACAATGCGTTCTTCGTCTTCGACTTTGGCGTGGCGCGGCCGTTTCACTTTCATGATGGGAAGTTCGGACTGGAGCCGAGGGTGGAGGTGTTCAATACGTTCAACAATACGAACAATCTGAACCCTCTGAGTTCGCCGGCGCTGTTCGACTTCAACGGGTTTCTGCGGGTGGGTGTCGGGGATCCGCGGCAGGCGCAGCTTTCGCTGCGGTTTACGTTCTAACGGCTGGTCCTGCCGGACGGGCCCACTGCGCGTGGGGCGGTCACTTCGTGACGTGTATACCGCTTCGCTGGGTGCTCCCGATGGTCGCAAGCTGAGTTTGTTCGCGACCATCGGGAACGCCATGCGAAACCCAATACGTGTCACGAAGCGACCGCTGCCCGCGCAGGGCGTCTTGTATTCTTGCTTGTATATGGGAAAGCCGATTGTTCTGACGATTCTTGATGGGTGGGGTTACCGGGCCGAGACGCATGGGAACGCGATTGCGCAGGCTCGGAAGCCGGTTTACGACAAGCTGATGGCGGAATATCCGAATACACTACTGCGGGCGAGTGAACACTTTGTGGGGCTGCCGGATGGGCAGATGGGGAACTCCGAGGTCGGGCATCTGAACCTCGGCGCAGGGCGGATCGTCCGGATGGATATGACTCGGATCGATACAGCCGTGATGACGGGGGATTTCTTTTCGGATCCGACGCTGGTGCGGGCGATGGAGTTGGCTGGGCAGAAGGGGAGGGCGCTGCACCTGATCGGGCTGGTGTCGGATGGTGGGGTTCACTCGCATCAGCGGCATCTGTATGCGCTGCTGCGGATGGCGGCTCAGCACAAGCTGACCGAGGTATATGTTCATGCGTTTCTGGATGGGCGGGATACGATGCCGACCAGCGGGGTGGGGTACCTGGAGGAGCTGGATTCGAAGTTTCGCGAGTACGGGGTGGGGCGGCTGGCGAGTGTTTCGGGACGGTACTTTGCCATGGACCGGGACCTGCGCTGGGAGAAGGAGAGGCAGGCCTTCGATGCGATGGTGACGGGGCGGGCTGAGGGGGGGAGATATGAGGACGCCGTCGCGCGGGTGAGGGAGTGTTATTCGAATGGAATGAGCGACGAATTTGTCAGTCCGTTTACCTGTGTGGATGGGGAGGCGAAGGCGTTTGGGTTGATCAAGGATGAGGATGTGGTGATCTGCTTCAACTACCGGGCGGACCGGGTGCGGCAGATAACGCGGGTGCTGACGCGGCGGTCGGGGCTGACGAACGATCCGGTGGGGAGCCAGGGGCTGGGGCTTCCGAAGGGAGCGGAGCTGGATGAGGCGATTCCGTTGAATGCGGTTCCGGCGGGGCTGCACTATGTTTGTATGACGCAGTATGACAAAAACTTCAAATTGCCGGTGGTGATTCCGCCGGAGTCGATGGATCACCTGTTGGCGAATCTGCTGGCGGAGGCGAATCTGCGGAATCTGCGGGTGGCGGAGACGGAGAAGTATGCGCATGTGACGTACTTCTTCAATGGCGGGATCGAGAAGGCTTTTCCGGGGGAGGAGCGGGAGCTGGTGCCATCGCAGAAGGTGAAGACCTATGACCTGGCTCCGGAGATGTCGGCGGCGGGGATCGCGGATGCGGTGATTCGGGCGGTGAACGATACGGCGTTCGATGTGGTGATTGTGAACTTTGCCAATGCGGATATGGTGGGGCACTCGGGGATGATGGAGCCGACGATCCGCGGGGTGGAGACCGTGGATACGCAGTTGGGGCGGATCTACCAGGCGATCAAACAGAGGGGTGGGAGTCTGCTGGTGACGGCGGATCATGGCAATGCGGAGATGCTGATCGATCCGGCGACGGGTGGTCCGCATACGGCGCATACGACGAATCCGGTGCCCTTTCTGCTGGTGACGGATCGGGGAAGGAGGATCGGGGTGCGGGATGGGGGGAGTTTGCGGGATATCTCGCCAACGATGCTCTCATTGCTGCATCTGGACAAGCCGGGGGAGATGACAGGTAACGATCTGCAGGTATTCCCCGAAGCGTTGGGCGGGGCTGGGGCATCGAAGATGGCATGAGGATGTTGCAGCGGGCGAAGAGGGTTGGGAAGAAGTTTGAAAATCCGGTTCCGACAGCGGTTGGTGGGTTATCCATCATGTTCAAGGTGCTCCCGCTCTATGTGAGGAGCATGAGGGAGGGTGGGAAGGTTCCGGAGGTGGCGCCGGGACCTTTTGTGACGGATACGCGGGTTTATGAGACGGCGGCGGAGAGTGGGCTGCGGGTGACGTGGTTCGGGCACAGCTCGTCGCTGGTGGAGATCGATGGATTTCGGGTGCTGATTGACCCGGTGTGGGATGAGCGGGCGGCGCCGGTGCAGTGGATGGGGCCGAAGAGGTTCTTCCCTCCGACGATGGCGCTGGGGGATATGCCTGTGGTGGATGTGGTGGTGATCTCGCACGACCACTATGACCACCTGGGTGCGGGGACGATCAGGAAGCTGGCGGCGCTTCCGACTTGGAAGGGCGTTCGTTGGGTGACTTCCGCGGGGGTGGGGAGGATTCTGCGGAAGTTCGGGGTGGCGGCGGAGCGGATTACGGAACTGGATTGGACGCAGACGGCGACGATCGTGGGCGATCTGGAGCGGGAACTCAGGGTGACGGCGGTGCCTTCGCGGCATTTTTCGGGGCGGAGTCTTTCGAACCGGAATGAGACGCTTTGGGGGGCGTTTGTGTTGAAGGGGGCTCGGCACACGGTTTATTACGGAGCGGATACGGGGTGGTGGGATGGGTTCGGGGAGATTGCGGCGGAGTATGGGCCGTTCGATCTGACGATGCTGGAGATCGGGGCGTATCACCCGTTGTGGGGGGATATTCACCTGGGGCCGGACAACGCGTTGCGGGCCTTCGAGGCGATGGGGGCGAAGGGGCTGCTGATGCCGATTCACTGGGGACTCTTTGATCTGGCGCTGCATCCCTGGAAACAGCCGATGGAGCGGATGACGTCGCTGGCCGCCGAACGCGGGGTGCGGCTGTGGTCGCCGGTGCCTGGGGTTCCCACCGGGGTGACGGCGGGAGATGGTTTCATTGGGGATTGGTGGCGTTCCTGAAATGGTGCTTGAATGCTTGTGCAAAACGGGGTACAAGGGTTGCAAGCAAGAGATTTAGCCGGGAAGCAGCGAGGAGTTCCGTATGGCGGGTGCGGTGCAAACGATGGTCCGGGAGGTGATGGATATCCGGCAGGCGTCGGAGTACCTGGGGATCAGCGGGGATACCCTTTACCGGTATGCGTCGGAGGGGTTCATTCCTGCGTTTAAGCTGGGGAATCGATGGCGGTTCAAGCGAAGTCTGCTGGATGCCTGGATGGTGGAGAAGAGTGGGGTGAAGGTGGCTGCTCCGGTGGTGGTGGAGGAGAAGCAGAAGAAGCCGGCTGGGCGGGCTCGGTAAGGCTTGAAGGGGGCTTCGCGTGGGCCTTCCGTTGGCCGGCAACGGAGGTCGGTTTCAGGCGGCGTTGAGGGTTAGGACGGTGATCTCGGGGGGGCAGTTTAGGCGGAAGGGCAGGCCGACGGCTCCGAGGCCGCGGTTAACATAGAGTTGGGTCGGGCCGAGGTGGAAGTGGCCGTGCACGTATTTTCTTCCCATGGGGGGCAGGATCATCGGCCCGATGATGGGGAGTCGGACCTGGCCGCCGTGGGAGTGGCCCGAGAGGATGAGGCCGACGTCCTGGCCTTTGGGGTGGCGGCGGACGTCGTCGGCGTAGTCGGGGGCGTGGGCCATGAGGATGACAGGCGCGTCGGGACGGTCGGGGATGGCGAGGTCGAGGTTGGGTCTGCTGGTGGCGGGGTCCTGAACGCCGGAGATCCAGATGCGTTTGCCGTCGCGTTCGATGGGGACGAAGCGGTTATTCAGGATCGGAGTTCCGTGCTGCTGGAGGACCCGGGTGATGTAGGGTGCGTTGACAACGGAGTCGTGGTTTCCGAGGACTCCGAGGCGCTGGGGGCAGGCGATCTGTTTGAGGGCGTTGGCGCAGGTGTAGATGGTGGATTCCGGCAGGTCGCGGGGCTCGCCGTGGGTGATGTAGTCGCCGGTGATGAGGACGAGGTCGGGGGCTAACTGATTGACGCGGTGGAGGATGTGGTGAAGGAAGGCGAGTTCGGTGAACTCGTCGAGGTGGATGTCCGAGATCTGGACGATGCGAAATCCGTGGAAGGTGTCGGGGAGGTTTGCGAGGGTGATGGGGCGGTGGATGATGTCGAGGTTGTGGCGGGCGAACTCGCTGGAGTAGAGGGCGAGAGCGGCGGCGGAGAATCCGGCGGCCTGGAGGAGGCGGCGACGGGAGAAGTGTTCTTGGGGAGGGAGAGCTGTAAAGAGTGGATCTGGGGAGGCGGAGGCCGGCGCGGAGTGATGCGGATTTGGCGACGTTCGGTCTTGAGAGAGAACGGTCATAGGTCATTCTATCGGGTATCCGAGGCCCAAGGGTTAGATTCTGGCGGTGCAAGTCGCTAGAATGACAGAGATGAGCGATTTGGGTCTAATGTACAAGCGCCGGCAGGGCAAGGTATTGCGGCGTGTCGGTGGGGCTGCGGAAGGGATGCTGGTGACTCATCTTCCCGATGTTAGGTACCTGTGCGGGTTTATGGGATCGAACGGAACCCTGGTGCTGTTTCGGTCGCGGGCGTTGCTGTTTACGGATGGACGATACACGGCCCAGGCGGAGACTGAGGCGGTGGGAACGCGGGTGGTGACGGCGTCCAAGCCAGCGGTTGTGGAGGCCTGCGAGTGGATTGAAGCTGCTGGAATCATGTGTTGCGGATTCGATGGGACGCGGACCACGGTGAGTGAATTGGGCAAGATGCAGGCGGCGCTGTCGAAGAAGCTGGGGGCGAGGGCGCGCAGTGGCATGTTTGTGGATGTGGGCGCGGCGGTGGCTCGTCTGCGGGAGATCAAGGACGCGGGCGAAGTGGAGGTGCTCCGCCGTGCGGCGCGGGTTGGGTGTGAGCTGTTCGAGCATATGTTGGGGTTCATTGAAGCGGGGATGACGGAGATGGCCGTGGCTGGGGAATTGGAGTAC
Source organism: bacterium (assembly GCA_026225095.1). GTDB lineage: Bacteria > Acidobacteriota > Terriglobia > Terriglobales > Acidobacteriaceae > Edaphobacter. The sequence continues at coordinate 1,933 of JAMFSC010000264.1, read as the reverse complement.
CGGGCTCGGCTGGCGGGAGCGGAGTCGATGAGCTTCGAGACGATTGTGGCGAGCGGGGATCGATCTGCGATGCCGCATGGGCGGGCGACTGATCGGAAGATCCAGCGGCGGGGGTTTTTGACTATGGACTTCGGCGTGGTGATTGACGGATATGCGAGCGATATGACCCGGACGGTGCATATGGGTGGGGCGCCACGGAGTAAGGGTAAGGGCGTTCCGGGGCAACGGGAAGTGTATGATTCTGTGCTGGAAGCGCAGGAGGCGGCGATCTCGGCTGTGCTTCCCGGCGTGACTGCGGGAGAGGTGGACGAGGCGGCGCGGAGCGTGCTGCGGCGGGACGGGCTGGATGGTTACTTTACCCACTCGACGGGGCATGGGGTTGGGCTGGAGATTCACGAAGGACCCCGGCTGGCGGCGAAGCAGACGCAGAAACTTGAAGCCGGGATGGTGATTACAATCGAGCCTGGCGTCTACCTGCCGGGCGAGTTCGGGGTACGGATTGAAGATATGGTATTGGTGACGGCGACGGGCGCAGAGATCTTGACGCCGAGCACCAAGGCCTGGATCGAGCTGTAACGACTGACTTTGGATGAGATGATGTGCCGGATGGCACGGGAGAGATGATGGACGGGAACAATCTGGATGAGTTGCGGGAGCTGATCGAATTCCTTAAGGCGAATGAGATCGCCGAGTTCGATATGGAGCGCCCCGATTGGAAAGTACGGCTGAAGTTTGCAGGTCAGGCCCCGGCGGTTGCTCCGGCGCTGGATATGGCGCAGTTGAGCCGGTTGATGGCTTCGGCTGCTCCTACGCCAGGGATGGCGGCGCATGCTGTGGCGCCCCCGGCGGCGGCCTCGGTCCCGGTGGCGGAGGCGGTCGTCGAGGAGAAGTTGCATGAGGTGAAGTCGCCGATTGTGGGGACGTTCTATGAGGCTCCGTCGCCGGGATCGCCATCGTTTGTGAAGGTGGGAGATATGGTGGAGGTGGGGCAGGTGCTGTGCATCGTGGAAGCGATGAAGCTGATGAACGAGATCGAGAGCGATGTAGCGGGCGAGGTGGTTCGGCGGATTGCGAACGCCGGGCAGCCGGTGGAGTATGGGCAGCCTTTGTTTGCGATTCGGGCGAGCTGAAGGACTATTCGAGAAGAACCGTGATTCGGACGCGGGCAAACGCAGGTTCCCTTCGGGAATGTCAGCCAGACAAGCGGGGTAGACGTTTTGCTCGATGTGAGGATTGGGATGGAAGGCAGCGGTATTCATGTTTCGTAAGGTTTTGATCGCAAATCGGGGAGAGATTGCACTGCGGGTGATTAGCGCGTGCAAGGAGATGGGGATTCGGACGGTCGCGGTGTACAGCGAGGCGGATCGGAATTCACTGCATGTTCGGTTTGCGGATGAGGCGATCTGCATTGGGCCGAACCGGAGTTCGGAGAGCTATCTGAATGTTCCGGCGGTGATCTCGGCGGCGGAGATTACGGATGTGGATGCGATTCATCCGGGGTATGGTCTGCTGAGTGAGAATGCGAACTTCGCGGAGGTGTGCCGGGCGAGCAACATCAAGTTCATTGGGCCTCCGCCGGAAGTGACGCGGATGATGGGTGAGAAGAGCACGGCGCGGCAGACGATGAAGAAGGCCAAGGTTCCGATTCTGCCAGGGTCTGACGGCGTGATCGCCGATGAGCGCGAGGCGCTGGAGTGGGCGAAGACGGTTGGGTATCCTGTGATCTTGAAAGCCGTGGCTGGAGGCGGTGGGCGTGGGATGCGGATCTGCCGGAGCGCGGTTGAGCTGCCGTCGATGTTTCAACAGGCGACGACCGAGGCGGCCAATGCGTTCGGCAACGGCGATATGTACATGGAGAAGTTTATCGAGCGGCCACGGCATATCGAGTTCCAGGTGCTGGCGGATGAGCACGGGAATGTGATGAGTCTGGGGG
>JAMFSC010000263.1 GCA_026225095.1 bacterium | reverse complement strand
GGAGGGGGCTTGTGGAGAGGAGAGCAAGCGCAGATTCCCTTCGGAATGACAGACAGAAGGGCAAGGACACTGCGCCAAGGATGGCTTTGTTTAGAGCAGATTCGCTGAAGGTGTAGGGTGCCGTGGCGCTCCGGCCCACCTTAACGACGGTGAGACGTGCCGTGAAGGTGGGGCACCCAACTTCACACCATTAGGCAATCTGTTCTAGTCGCGGTGAGACGTTGCGACGAAGGTGGGGCACCCGGCACTAGGGTTTACGACGGGTTGGCTGCGTTCAGGTTTTATAGCTCGGTTGAGTGGGTGGACTAGGTATGGGATGACGAAGAGGCTCGACAGGAGGCCCGGGCGATGAGAGTTGCCGTGTAGGCTGCGCCGAAGCCGTTGTCGATGTTGACGACGGAGACGTTGGGGGAGCAGGAGTTGAGCATGCCGAGGAGGGCGGCGGCTCCGGCGAAGGAGGCTCCGTAGCCGACGGAGGTGGGGACGGCGAGCACGGGGACGCCGACCAGGCCACCGACGACCGATGGGAGGGCGCCTTCCATTCCGGCGCAGACGATGACGGCGTCGGCGGTGACGAGATCCTCGCGGACGGCGAGGAGGCGATGCAGGCCGGCGACTCCGACGTCGTAGAGGCGGGTGACGCGGGTGTTGAAGAGCTCGGCGGTGACGGCTGCCTCTTCCGCCACGGGGAGATCGCTGGTTCCGGCGCAGAGGACGGCGACGTGGCCCTGGGTGGGGCGGGAGGCGGACTGGCGGAGGGTGATGGCGCGGGCGAGTTCGTGGTAAACGGCTCCGGGGAGGAGGTTCTGGACGGCTTCGGCGGTGGGTCGGGTGGCGCGGGTGGCGAGGACATCGGTTCCGCGCATCGCCATGTGGAGGAAGATCTGGGCGACCTGCTCGGGAGTCTTGCCGGCGGCGTAGATGACCTCCGGAAGACCCGTGCGGAGGCTGCGGTGGTGATCGATGCGGGTGTGGCCGATGTCTTCGAAGGGAAGGCTGGCGAGGCGGGCTGCACCTTCTTCGGGGGTGACGGAGCCGCGTTCGACTTCGGCCAGGAGTTCCAGGATCGAGGTTGGAGTCATTCTGCCTTTTGCTTCCGGGCCTCCGTGCGGCCTTCTCGTTTAGTTTGCCTTGCTGTTGAGGTATGCGCTGATCGCCGACTGCATGACCTGTTTGACGGGTACTTCGTGCTTGGATGCAGCGGCGCGGCAATCTTCGAACTCGGGGGCTGCGTTCAGTTCTTCGCCCTCGCGTGAACCTATTTTGATGCGGATTTCGCCGTAGGGGGTCTGGACGGGGGTGTGGGTGCGGTCGAGGCAGGAGCGGCGGTCCTGGCGGATGCGGACGCCGAGGGTGCTGGTCTCGCGGAGGAGGAGGCGCTCGAGGGCAGGCGCGTGGGATTCGTCGGTGAGGATGGTGATGAGGGTGCCGAGGCGGCCCTTCTTCATCTGGACGGAGGTGGACATGACGTCGAGCGCGCCCTGAGCGAGGGCGGATTCGGTGACGTGGGCGAGGATCTGGGGGGAGAGATCGTCGATGGCGGTCTCGAGGACGGTGACGCGGTCGGTCGCGGCGATGGGGGATTCCTGGTCGCCGAGGGAGAGGCGGAGGACGTTGGGGAAGCCTTGGGGATTGCGGGTTCCGGCACCGTAGCCGATGGAGTCGACGCGCATGGGGGGCTGGGGTCCGAAGACGGGCTTCAGGGCGCGGAGGATGGCGGCGCCGGTGGGGGTGACGAGCTCGCGTTGGACGTCGGCGGAGTAGGTGGGCATGCCGCGAAGGAGGTCGGCGGTGGCGGGGGCGGGGACTGGGAAGCGGCCGTGGGCGCAATCGACCATGCCTCCTCCGACGTTGACCGGCGAGGCGAACCAGGCGTCGACGTGGAGCTCGTGGATGCCGGCGGCGGCGCAGACGATGTCGACGATGGCGTCGACGGCACCAACTTCGTGGAAGTGAATCTGTTCCACGGGGACGTTGTGGATTTTCGCCTCCGAATAGCCGAGGAGGTCGAAGATTCGTGAAGCGGTTGCTTTCACGTCGGGCTTCAAGGTGCTGGAATGAATGAGGTTCGTGATGACGGAGAGGGAGCGACCGTGGCTGTGGGAAGAATTGTGGGAATGGGTGTGGGAATCTTCTGCGGGGTGGGTGTGGGGGTGGCCAGTCTTGTGGTGGTGCTGGGTCTCGGGCTCGTGCTGGAGGGGCTCGTCGGCGGGGGCGGACTGGTCCTGAAAGGAGTCGAAGGAACCCTGCTCGATGGAGATGGCCTCGGCGAGGTGGCTGTGTTCGAGGACGTGGACCTTGGTCGAGGAGATCCCGCTGCGGTCGACGGTTTCGATCTTGAGGTGGGCTCCGAGATTGAGGGCGGCGGCGGCGTCGTGGAGGACCTGGGGCTGGACCCCGGCGTCGAGGAGGGCTCCGAGAAACATGTCGCCGGAGATTCCGGCGAAGCAGTCGAGGTATGCGATGCGCATGGCGGTGATCCTCTGCGATGCGGGCGAGTGAGGCTTTGGGTCGGCAGTGGTTCGGCCGGGTACCCCCCTCCCCCTCTTGAGTCCGAAAGTCTTCAAACTACAGGGGATAGGTCTGGACTTTGGCGTTGGCCCCTGTGAAGACAGAAACGTCCGGCACGGTGCCGGACGTTCTCTCTCACCTTTTCATTCTAGCAGGGGTGTCAAGTTAGGGGGCGGGAGTGATGTTGGTGAGGACGGCGTTCATGGAGCCGGAGCGGTAGCCCTGGGTGTCGAGGGTGATGTAGGTGAAGCCGAGGGGGCGGAGGGCGGCGGTGATGGCGTCGAGGGTTTCGAGAGAGAGGGCGCGCGGGAGGTCGGGGCGGGCGATTTCGATGCGGGCGAGGTCTCCGTGGTGGCGGACGCGGACCTGGGGAAAGCCGAGGGTGTGGAGGGCCTCTTCTGCCTGTTCGACCTGGGAGAGGTTTTCGCGGGTGACGGGGCGTCCGTATTCGATGCGGGAGGAGAGGCAGGCGCTGGCGGGTTTGTCGGCGAGTTCGAGGCCGGCGGCGCGGGCGAGGGCGCGGATCTCGGGCTTGGTCAGGTTGGCGGTGACGAGGGGGGCTGCGGCGTGGTGGAGGGCGGCGGCTTGTTGGCCGGGGCGGAAGTCTCCTCGGTCGTCGAGATTCATGCCGTAGGCGAGGTGGGCGAAGTGGAGGCGGGTGCGCTCGGATTCCATTGCGGTGAAGAGGGTGTCTTTGCAGTGGAAGCAGCGCTGGGAGTCGTTGCGGGAGTAGTCTTCGCGGGAGAGTTCGTCGGTCTGGAGGATGTGCGTGGGGATGTTGTGGGCGGCGGTGAAGGCAAGGGCGGCGGCTAGTTCGGTGCGGGGGAGCGAGGGGGAGTCGGCGATGACGGCTAACATCTTTTCGCCCAGTGCGTGGTGGGCGGCGTGGGCGAGGAATGCGGAGTCGGTGCCGCCGGAGTAGGCGACGAGAACGGAGCCGAGGTCCTGGAGGATCTGGTGGAGATGGGCGGATTTCCGGGCTAAATCGTCTGGCACGGGTTTTGGGAGGGGTGGCATTTGCTGGTTAGATGATTGTAGGGGAGTGTGGGATGGAGCGGATTGTGGTGGGATTTCGACGGGACGAAGCGGGCCATTGGGTGGTAATGCTGGAGTGCGGTCATGAACGGCATGTGCGGCACGATCCTCCGTGGATGGTGCGGGAGTGGGTGATGACGGAGGAGGGGCGGGAGGCCTGGGTGGGAAGGGTGATGGAGTGCTCGGAGTGTTGAGGCGGCGGCTGTGGTGTGGGGGGATTGGGCTGGGGCTGATTCCGGTGGGGCTGGCGTGGCGGTTTGCTCCGCTGGGGCTGCCGCAGTTCTGGTTCAAGTATGGTGGGTCGGTGATGTGGGCGGGGATGATCTACTGGGTGATCGCCGGGGTGATGCCGGGGTGGAGGCCGGTGCGGGTGGGGATGGTGGCGGGGGTGGTGGCGGCTTCGGTGGAGGGGCTGAAGCTCTATCATGTGGGATGGCTGGAGGTCTTTCGGGGGACGCTGGCGGGGAAGGTGCTGATTGGGAGGTACTTTTCGGGGTGGGATATCGTGGCTTACTTTTTGGCGATCGGGGTGGCGGTGGGGGTGGATCTGGTGTGTGGGGTGGGAGCGTCTTCCGGGGTCTCGGATGAGAGGATGGCATAAGCGACCATTGATTGGTTGGAGATGCCTGAAGGTGGGAGTTGGGATCTGATTCTTGCGTTTTGAAGGAGGGTGAATGGCGGGACGACGCTCTGGTGGTGGATCGATACTGATCTGGTTTGGCGTGGTGGTTCTTGCGATTGGGGCAGGGGTGTGGGCGTACGCCTGGTACTCGGGCAGGGCGATTGGTTCGCGTCCGGTTGCGTGGTCGGGAGGGGGTGTTGGCTCCACCGTTGCTCGGCCGGGGCGTGTGATTCCGAAGCCGTCTGCTGGGGCGGTTGCGGTGGCTCCTGGGCCGCCTGCGCGTCCGTCGGTTGCGGTTCAACTTGGGGCTTCGGGGGCGGTGGGATCACCCGTTGCTGCGCCGGCTGCGGGAGGGGCTTACACCGACTTGAGTATCATGGCGAAACACAAAGAAGGGTGGGGTGGGGGGTGTACGGGACGGCTGGATCTTAGCAAGAGCGGTGTAAGTTTTGTTTGTCCGGGGCAGCCGGGGATGCGGTTTGCACTTGCCGAGATCGAGGGTCCGCATAAGGATGGGTTCGCTTTGGCCGGGGGCGGTCGGAAGTATCATTTTGAGTTCTTCGATGAGTCGGGGAGGAAGGTTGAGAAGGGGAAGGTGGAGGGGCTGTTTGAGAGATGGTGGGAGAATGTGCGGAGTGTTCGGTAGGGGCATACGACTGGTGTGTTCGCGGTCAGATCAGATGCCGATTCCAGAGGTCGGAAGGACAAAGGGTAGGAGTGCGCCAATGGGAACAGCGACTCGACGAGGGCAGGCGATCCCGTCGCGACGAATGAGAATGGCCGAGGTATGCGTACTGGTCTTGGGACTTTTTGCGACTCCGGCGTTCACGCAGGTTGAAGCACATCCACCACCCGCACAGAAGGCTTAGGAGTCGGGTGTGCCTCCGCAGAAGTCTCCTGGAGCCGCTTATCAGGAAGCGATGCGACCGGTGGAGATTACGCGGCGATCCATTGCGAATTGGTCTCAGATCGAGCAGGCGTCGCTGGGGATTGCAATTCGGGGGGCGAGTGTGGCCTGCGCGGCGCGTTCGTACAAGAGCTATTCGGGGAATGATCTCGCGGACTACGTTCGTCTGTGCGCGTTGGGTCAGGGCTGGCCTGTTGTTCTACAGGCAGCGGAAGGATATCTCAGCGATAAGGCGAATGAAGAGCGGGTGGCTGAAATTTACGGCGAAAAGATTGACGCAGAGCTTCATCTGAAGCAGGAGCCGGAAGCTCTTCGAGACGCGAAGGCGATGCTGGGAGCCGTTCCTTATGGTCGTGCGGTGGCCGAGGCGAGCGACGAGGCACTGAACTACATGGAGGTGCTCTACACGGCGGACGCGGTGTCACTCGCGGCGCTCCGGGAGGGGTCGGTTCTGCGGGCCTTGCATGAGGCGCTGGGTGTGCCTGTCGCGGGGACGGTTGGTGGGTCGACGTCGCGGCAATCCGTGGTGGATCTTTATCGGCAGGGTCTTCGTCTGGCGGTTCTGCAGCAGTTCAACGGGAACGTCGAGGATGCTCGGCAGTCTGTCGCTGCTCTCGACGATGCGGTTGGGTCGGAGATTGTGAGGGATGATCGGATCGGTATCGCCGCGATGCAACAGGAGTATGCGCAACTCGGCCAGCCGCTTGGTGTCCTGCGACCCAAGTTATCGCTGGACGTGTCTCGAAGACTGCCTGATATTCCTGCGAACCGGGCCGTTACGGTGCTGCTGCTGTTTCCGGACTGGTGCGCGCAGTGCAGTCGGATTGCCCGGGAGATGCCGGAGAGCGTGTTTACGGTCGAGAAGCATGAGGCGTACAGCTATGGTCTGCTGGTGCAGACAGTGCCTGCGCAGAGCCCGCCCAATCAGGCCTCCGCAGGCCAACAACGATCGGATGAGTTCAACCCGGCCCTGGCGGCGAGCTACCTGAAGGGCACGCCGACCGTTGTGGTCGATTCGCAGGTGCTTTCGCGGTTCAATGCTGTGGATGTTCCCATCCTGATCGTGACGGATCGCGATGGGGTCGTGCGATTTATTGGCACTGCGGATGAAAACGCGTTCAAGGCTGGTCAGACGGTGGACTCGTTGGTGTCTGTGATTGGGAGGCGATGGCCGAGGGTGAATACAAGCCAGGTGACATCTTTGCCGAAGGCTCGCTGAGCCTGGATCGACTCCGACCGTGCATGGGCAAGAAGGATGGGTCTTCTGAGATATCGGGCCGGGGATGGGAAAGGACTTTGGAGGGGCTCTTTGAGAGATGGTCGTAGAATGTGCGGGGATCGCGGTAGGGCCGTAGAGATGCGAAAGAGCGGAGGCCCATATTAAAAAGCTGATTCTTTCCGCATTGGTATATCTGTCGATGATGGGTACAGCGTTCGGGCAGAATATTACCGGGACGTGGCAAGGAGTGCTGAAGGCTGAGACAGACCTGCGTGTCATCCTGCTGGTGACGAAGGACGACGGCAAGCTAAAGGCGACGATGTACTCGATCGACCAAGGGGCGACGCCGATGAAGGCGTCGTCCGTGGTGGTGGACGGGACTACCTTCAAGTACGCGGTCGATGCGCTCGGCGGTAGCTTCTCAGGCAAGCTGGGCGAGGGCGGCAACACCATTTCCGGGACCTGGACGCAGTGGTCGATGCCGCTTCCGCTGGTGCTCTTGCGCGCTAACAAGGAGACGGCCTGGGAGATTCCACCTCCGCCGGCGCCGCCGAAGGTGATGGCTGCGGATGCGGACCCGTCGTTTGAGGTGGCTACGATCAAGCCTGATAGCACCGGTGCGAACCAGATGCAGCAGCTGGCTATGTCTGGCAGGAATTTTAGGACCCGCGCAACGTCGCTTGAGGATCTGATTTCGTTTGCGTACGAGGTGCAAGCGAAGCAGATTGTCAATGGGCCGGAGTGGCTAGGGCATGATCGATATGACATCGAAGCTATTCCCGATATCGCCGGGGTCCCGAACTTAGACCAGATGCGGGCCATGGTCCGGAAGCTGCTCGCAGATCGTTTTCAACTCAAATATCGGAAGAGTACGAGAGAGCTCTCGGCGTTCGTCCTGACTGTCGGCAAAGGCGGAGAGACGTTGACCCCAACGCAGTTTAAGGGGCCCGGACCCAGCGAAGGGATCTTGCCGGCAGCCGGCGGTCTGAGCTTGATGATGCGGAATGGGACCATTACCGACTTTGCCGGTTTGCTCCAGACGCTGGTGCTCGACCGTCCGGTGGTGGATCGGACGAAACTGAAGGGCCGATATGACTTGAGCGTGACCTTTCTGCCGGATGAGACGCAGTTTCACGGGCACTCGCCGGTGCCGAAGCCGCCCGATGGGGTGGAGTCCGCACCAGGTCTTGCGGAAGCTCTGCAGGCGCAGATCGGCCTCAAGGTGAGCGCGGAAAAGACAACCGTAGAGGTCATTGCTATCGACCGTGCAACGAAGCCGACGGCGAATTGAGTTCCGGCACCGGATGCGAGGAATTTGGCGCCGGACTGGAATCGGTGCCGATGGGGAAGAACACAAACGCAGATTCCCTTCGGGAATGACAGACAGAAAAGCGAAGACCGTGACAGCGAGATGAATCCGATCTAGATGGTGAGGTCGTTGAGTTTTTGCCAGAGGGTGGGGTCTACGGGGACGCCGAGGTGGAGGTTTTCTTCGCGGAGGCGGATGGTCTCTTCGCCGGGGTAGCGGACGGGCTTGGCGGGGTCTTCGGGTGGGGCGTCGTGGAGGTTAGTGAGGATGGATTCGGCGATCTGGGAGAGGTGGGTGGGGTCGGCGAAGGTGGTGGGGTCGATGGCGAGGAAGAACTGGGAGAGGCAGGTTTCTTTGAGGGGATCGAGGGGGAACTGGTGGGTGGAGAGGCCCTCGGAGAGCATGGAGGCCATCATGTCGAGGACGAGGGAGAGGCCGAAGCCCTTCCAGTAGCCGATGGGGAGGGTGCGCTGGGAGGCCTCGATGGCGGCGGGGTCGCGGGTGAGGTTGCCGTCGAGGTCGTAGCCTCCGGGGACGGGGAGCTCGGCTCCGCGCTGGGCGTAGGCGGAGAGGGAGCCCATGGAGAACTGGGTCATGGCCATGTCGAGGACGACTGGGGGGAGGGTGGTGGAGCCGACGCCGGGGAAGCTGCGGGGGACGGCGATGATGATGGGATTGTTGCCGACGGTGGGCTGGGTGGAGCCCCAGGCGGGGGTGTTGGCGAGGGTATTGGTCCAGCAGATGCCGAAGAGGCCCTGGGTGGCGGCCTGCCAGCCGTAGGTTCCGCCGCGCATCCAGTGGTTGGTGTTGGCGAGGGCGACGGCTCCGATGCCGTGGAGGCGGGCGAGATCCATGGCGCGGGACATGGCGGACCAGGCGTTGAGGTTGCCGGGGCCGCGGTGTCCGTCCCAGCGCTCGATGGCTCTGAAGTCGGACAGCATGGAGGTGCGGCTGGGGGAGGCGAGGGGGTCGATGGAGCCGTTGCGGACCATGGCGGCGAAGCGGGGGAAACGGGCGAGGCCGTGGGTGTAGACGCCGTCGCGGGTGGTCTCGGCGAAGAGGCGGGCGCAGAGGGTGGCGGCTGGGACGGAGGCGGGGGGGCTGGGCTGATCGACGAGTCCGAGGTTCAGGACTGCGCGATGGAGGGCGGCTTCAAGGTCGGTGTAGGGGACACGGAGCATTGAATCACGGGCGCTTTCAGGGGCAGGCTGCGTGGGAATGCGGGGCGATCGAGGCTCAGTGGGGGTGAATTTTTCGGTCGACGACGAGAATGCAGTCGTTGACGAGGAGGAGTTCGGGCTCGGTGAGCTCCTCGCGGGCAAAGGCGCGGACGTCCTTGAGGGCGATGAGAAGGGTATCGAGGCCTTCGGTGTGGGGCTGAAGCACGGGGTAGGCCGGGAGGAGATAGCGGAGGGCTGTGAGGCTGCGGCGGTCGCACCAGGCTTCGGCGAGCCATTGCAGTGCGGCTAGAAGTTCGACGTCGGTGTTCTGTTCAGAGGTTGCGAGCATGCAGTTCTAGGATACTGCGTTCGCCGGGATTTTGCGCTCTGGGGAGGAAGGCGAGAGTACTTGGGTGATGCGGAGGCCTCGGGGAGGGGCTAACACGGGTCAAGAAAGTGCGGAGTTGCCTGAGGGATGATTATTGTCCGAGTGGCCGGGACGCGGACTCCCGGGTTGCTGATTCAAGGATGGCGGCGGCGCGGGCCAGTGCCTGGGTGAGGACGGTGAGTTGGGCCTGGCCGCGGGCGGCGTCGGGGGAGTCGATGGCTTCGTTGACTCCGGGGATGACGACGGCGGCGTATCCGGTGAACTCGCCTGGGGCGTAGATGGTGTGTTTGTACCAGGAGCGGTTGGGGAGGCCGTCGGAGCTGAGGAGGGCGGTTTCGGCGCTGCGGAGGGCGTGGTTGAGGTTGGCTGGGGTGGGGCCGGGGCTGAGCTGGCGGGCGCGGATGGCGAGTCCGGCGTCGGCGAAGCGCTGGGCGGCGGCGTTGGCCTGGGTGAAGTTGAGGGTGAGGTGGGCGGCGGTGGCTCGGTGGGCGGCGTTGGTGAGGTAGGTGACGACCTCGCGGCCGTAGAGGGCATAGTCGTAGGGGAGGACGTCGGCGTCGGCCATGTGGAGGACTTCGAGGCCGAAGACGCGGGCCTGCTGCTGTTCGTAGACGAAGGTCGGGTCGGCGTTTTTGATGAACCAGTTGTAGTTGTCGAAGACGGAGTGGTAGACGCCGTAGGGGCCGTCGGAGCCGATGTCGGTGGAGGGGACGCCGGTGTGCTGGATGAAGGGGGTGTAGTCGGAGCCGGAGCCGAGGGTTCCGATGTGGACGTCGAGAGGGGCTTCGGCGTGGTCGCGGCGGTCTTCGTCGGGCTGGTCGGTGTGGTCCGCGTCGGTGGCGGTCTGGGCCTTGACCCATTGGTCGTGGACGGAGCCTCCCTTGGGGCTGGGGACTTCGAGGGTGACGTCGCGGACGAACTGCTTGAGCGAGGGGACGGCGGAGGCGTTGAAGGTGGGGCCGGAGACTCCGACGTCGGTGTTGAGGTAGGCGACGGCGTGTTTGAGGTGCTCCTGGTGCTGCTCGACCCACTCGGTGGAGCCGATGAGGCCCTCTTCCTCGGCGTCCCAGGAGGCGATGACGACGCGGCGCTTGGGATGCCAGCCCTGCTTCAGGAGTTCGCCGAGGCCGTGGACGGTCTCGAGCATGGCGGCGGTTCCGCTGTTGGGATCGACGGCTCCGTAGACCCAGGCGTCGCGGTGATTGCCGGCGACGACCCAGTCTTCCTTCTGGGCGGGGTCGGTGCCTTCGATGGTTCCGATGACGTCCCAGATGGTGCGGAGGGCGTTGTCCTGCTCGAGGTGCATGTGGGCGGTGACCTTGCCTCCGCCGAGGTGGTAGGCGAAGGGGAGGGCGCCCTGCCAGCCTTTGGGGACGTTGGGGCCGGTGAGGGCGCGGAGGATGGGGGTGGCGTCCTGGTAGGAGAGGGGGTTGACGGGGATGCTGGGCTGGTTGGACTGGAGCTTGTCGATGGGGATGCGCTGGGAGTCGGGGAGGTCCGGGGTGGAGGCGATGCCGGGGGTCTCGGGGTCGCCGGGATAGATGGGGAGGAACTGAGTGGAGCCGCGCTGGACGGCGGATTCCGGACGCCAGGCGCCTTTGGGGTAGGGGTCGCCGTGGAAGTAGCCGTCGTCGGCGGGATCGGAGTAGATGAGGACTCCGCGGGCTCCGTACTTCTGGGCGATGTAGACCTTGACTCCGCGGAAGTTGCCTCCGTAACGGACGAGGATGATCTTGTCTTTGACGGAGATGTGGAGCTTTTCGAGCTGTTTGAAGTCGGCGAGGGTGCCGTGGTTGGCGTAGATGACCTCGCCGGTGACGTCGCCGGAGGGGGAGGAGCCGTTGAAGGCGGGGGTGACGCGGGGGTCGTCCTGGAAGGGGTCGCCGCCGTCGGCGGTGGAGTCGACGTGCTCGGGGGAGGGTCCGGTCATGAGCTTGGTGCCGTTGGGACCGAAGGCCTCGATGAGGATCTTGATGGGCTTGTTGAGGAGGACGCGGTAGGGGACGATCTGGGTCTCGAGGCCGGCTGCTTTGAACTTTTCGGCGACGTAGAGGGCGGTCTTGTAGTCTTCGGGGGAGCTGGCCCAGTGGGGCTCGGCGGTGAGGATCTTGAGATGCTGGCCGGCGAGGACGGGGTCGGGGACGGCGAGGAAGGCCGCGTCAATCCTGGCCTGGGGGGCGAAGTCGCGGAAGCCGAAGACGGTGGTCGGCGGAGTGGGGAGGTTCTGGCCGGTGGCGGGGAGGGCGAGGGGAAGGAGGTAAAGCAGGGTCCGGAGACGGGTCATTCTTGCTCCATTGCTCGGGGGGGATCAGGCCGTTGGCTTAGACGGACTGGGTGCAGAACTTGCAGCGGGCGGCGGCGAGGGGGATCTCGGAGAGGCACTGGGGGCAGGGCTTGGTCGTGACCGGGGCGGCGGGTTTGTTGCCTTCGATGCGGGTCAGCAGCTTCTGCACCGGGAGGACGATGAGGAAGTAGATGGCGGCGGCGTTGATGAGGAAGGCGATGACGGCGTTGAGGAACAGGCCGTAGTGGATCTCGCCGGGTTTGGGTGCGCCGGGGGCCGTGGCGGCTGCGGCGGACGCGTGGTTCAGGACCGGGACGTGGAGGACGAGGGAGGAGAAGTCCGGGGCTCCGACCAGGGCGGAGATGAGCGGGGTGAGGACGTTGGCCGTGAGCGAGGTGGTGATGGCGGAGAAGGCGGCTCCGATGATGACGGCGACGGCGAGATCGACGACGTTGCCTCGGAAGATGAAGTCGCGAAAGCCCTTGAGCATGAATCGTCTCCAGATGAGGTGCTTCGAGGTCTTTGCAGTCTAGCATCTGCAACTGCTGAAGGACCCACTGCGCCGGGGGGAGGGCGGTCACTTCGTTCCGGGAGAGTTGCGTGGCGGGTCTTACAGGTAGGGGTAGATGAGGAAGACGAGGATGATGGCGATGGCCATGAGGTCGGTGTAGAGGAGGAGGAGCACTCCTCCGTGGTAGAGGTTCCAGCGGCGTTGCATACAGCGGGCGGTATCGGCGGTTCCGGCGACGGAGGCGAGGGCCGGGAGGATGATCCAGGGATTGGGGCGGTTGCGGGGGAAGTCGGCGAGGAGGAAGGCGGTGGCCAGGCTGAGCAGGACGACGGCGCTGCCGCGGGTGAGGGAGCGGAAGCGGAGGTCGAGGATGCGGGGCAGGGGGCGGGGCTGGGTCACGGATTGTCTGGTCGCGTTGACGGGGCGGCGGCTCATTGGGGCAGGTTGTTGAGAGTGGGGGGTGCGGGACGGGTGGAGGGGAGTTCGACGAGGGGGAGGTTGCGGACGGCGGCGATGGGGACTTCGACGGAGCCGATGTGGTCGCTTTGGAGGTCGTGGACGGCGATGCGGAGGAAGTTTTCTCCTTTGGCAGGGACGCTGATGACCTGGTGGAACTGCAGGCCGGTGCGGGTGATGGACTGGATGGCGGAGGTTTCGAGGGTGGCGCGGATGCCGTTCTGCTGGGTGTTGAGGAGGTTGCCGTTGCTGTCGTAGACGAAGACGAGGAACTCGACGGCGGCGGAGTAGTGGCCGGGGGTGGCGAGTTCGAAGCGGATGTCCTGGGGGGAGACGGCGTAGTTGACGGTGTAGGTGCGGAAGGGTCCTTTGGTGGCTGGAGGGGCGACGTTTCCTTCGGTGAGGGTGGTCTCGGTGGGTGGGCCGGAGGGGACGGCGAGGACCTTGAAGAGGATCTGGGTGGCTTCGGGGGCCCCGCGGAGGAGGGCGCTGCGGATGGCCTGGCGCTGGGGGGTGAGGGGGGCTTTGGGGGATGCAGTGAGCTGCTTGCGGGGCTCGTGGGGAGGGGTGTCGGCGAAGTAGCCGCGGCGATAGTCGAGCTGGGCCCCGGAGGCCGAGGGTGTGGTGGGGGTAAGGGAGAGCTGGAGCTTGTGGAAACGGCCGTCGGGGGCGGCTTCGGTGGGGGTGTAGGCGATGGTGTAGTAGGTGGAGCCCTGGTCGATGGCCTTGGAGACGGCTTCGGCGAGGCCGTTGGTGTTGGTGAAGGCCTGGCCGCCGGTGTCGTGGGCCATCTGGAGCATGGTGCCGTGTTCGTCCGCAGTCTGCTGCAGGAAGGCGTTGTTGGCCTTGGCGAAGGCGGTGGGGTTGCGGCCGGACTTGGATCCGCTCTGAGAGGCATCGAAGACCGGTGAGGACTTGAGGCCACGAGCGTCGATGGGGTATCGGCGACCTGGGCGCGGCCGAGGAGGTTGGTCGCGATGCGGAACTCATCCTGAAGATCGGCCACGGGGCCGAAGGGGTTTTGGAGGTCGCCGTCGGGGAGGATGGAGATGGGGAACGACCCGGAGAACCAGATGAGGTTCTTACGGCCTGGGAGGCCGGAGAGGTAACGGGCCAGGGTGTTCATCGCGGTGAGGGTGAGGCGGACGCGGTTCTGGGTGAGTTGGGACTGCATCTCGGCTTCGAACTGCTGGACGTCGGCGAGCGCGGCGGCGCCGGCGGCTGTGTCGGCTATGCTGCCGGCGGTGGCAGCGTCAGACATGACGTCGGAGATTTTGTCTGGGGCAGATCCGGAGTCGAGGAGGGGGGACTGGCGGGGGAGGTTTTTCCTGGCTTCGAGGGCGGCTAGGAGGAGTTTGGGATCGGAGGTGAAGCCCTGGAGATAGATGAGCTGGGTGGTGAGGCCGAAGATGGCGATGCGGGTTCCGGGCTTCATGGTGTGGATGAAGGCGATGAGCTGCTGGTTGAGGAAGGACTGGCTCTCGATGGGGGTGTTGAGGCGGTCGATGAGGAGGACGTTGATGGGGCCGCTGGGCGGGGCGGGGGAGTAGTTGGTGAAGACGCCGGGGGGAAGGGTGGGGAGGGGCGGGGGTGCGATGGCGTTGGCGGCGGTGTGTTCCTCGAAGACCTTGATGGTCTGGGGGTTGCCGGAGTCTTTGAGCTGGAAGTCGGAGGCCTTGAGGTTGTGGATGGGGTTGTGGGCGCGGTCGGTGACGGCGACGTCGAGGATGACGAGGCTGGTGCGGGCCTGGATGGTGGGGGTGGGCTGGGTGGTTGCGGCGGGTGCGGTTGGGAGGGCGGGCTTGGGCGAGGCAGGTGGTGTGGCTTGAACTGGAGCCGGGGTTTGCGCTGGGGCAGGAAGGGGCGAGAGGAGGAGAAGGGAGAGCGCGAGGGATACGGGGAGCGAACGCTTCATGACGCCTCCGGACGGCGTTCATTCCCGGTGAGGGAGGCCGCACCGCTTCTTGGTGGAACCAGTCTAGCCGATGATTTCCGGAGGATTGGGCGTGAGACTCTTCCGTGATGCGACGGTTTGCGCACCACGGAAGAGGGGATGGTCAGGCTTTGACGGGGACGAGGCGCTCGGGCTGGGGCATGGCGGCCATGGCACGGATGGATTCGTCGAAGGGAGCGCGGAGGACGCCGCGCTCGGTGATGATCGCGGTGATGTACTTCGCGGGGGTGACGTCGAAGGCCGGGTTTTCGATGGAGACGCCGTGGGGGGTCATCTGTGTGCCGTTGGAGTGGGTGACCTCGGAGGCGGCGCGCTGCTCGATCGGAATCTGATCGCCGTGTGCGGTTGCGAGGTCGATGGTGGCCCAGGGGGCGGCGACGTAGAAGGGGATCTGGTGCTCGCGGGCGAGGATGGAGACGCCGTAGGTCCCGATCTTGTTGGCGGTGTCTCCGTTGGCGGCGATGCGGTCGGCTCCGACGATGACGGCCTGGATGCGGCCCTTGCTCATGAGATGGGCGGACATGTTGTCGCAGAGGACGGTGGTGGGGATGTTGTCCTTCATGAGCTCCCAGGCGGTGAGGCGGGCACCCTGGAGGAAGGGACGGGTCTCGTCGGCGAAGACGTCGATCTTGTGGCCGCGCTCGATGGCGGCGCGGATGACTCCGAGGGCTGAGCCGTAGCCGCAGGTGGCGAGGGCTCCGGCGTTGCAATGGGTGAGGACGGTGCCTTGCCGGGGGAGGAGATCGGCTCCGAACTGGCCCATCTGTTTGCAGGCGGCGATGTCCTCGTCGTACATGAGGCGGGCCTCTTCGACGACGGCCTGCTTGATCTCGGGGATGGGGGTTCCGGCGGCGGCGAGGTGGTTGTACAGGTCGCGGATCTTGCCGATGCCCCAGAAGAGATTGACCGCGGTGGGGCGGGTGGCGGCGAGGGTGGCGCAGATCTCTTCCACTTCAGCGTCGAGGGCGGCGATGTTTGTGGCTTTCGACCGGTCGATTCCGATGGCGACGCCCATCGCGGCGGAGACTCCGATGGCAGGGGCTCCGCGGACGATCATGTCGCGGATGACGGTGGCGACCTGCTTGTAGTCGGTTGCGAGGACGTAGGTCTCTTCGAGGGGAAGCTTGGTCTGATCGAGGAAGTTAACGCCGGTGGGAAGCCATTCGAGGGTGGGAATCATGTTACATACAGTTTATCCGACAACTTAGTGGGTTTCGCGGGAGTTGAGCGCGAGGTGGGCTCGGCGGACGTCGGCGGCGGTGAAGAGGGAGATGAAGGGGATCTCCCTGGCTTCGTCGTCGTTCAGGTCGTCGGTCGGGACTTCGGCGAGGGCTTGCTCGATCTTGAGGCGGCCGCCCTGTTCGCGGTCTACGAGGCAGAGGACTGCGGCGATCTTCATTCCGGCGTCGCGGGTGGCCTCGATGGCGGTGATGGTGGAGCCGCCGGTGGTGCAGACGTCGTCGACGATGACGACCTGGGCTCCGGGCTTGAGGAAGCCTTCGAGGCGGCGGCCGGTGCCGTGAGTCTTTTCGGACTTGCGGACGAGGAAGCCGTGGATGAGGGTGGGGGGAGGTCCGAGGGAGTCGGGATTTTCGGATTCGGATTCGTCGGGGTCTTCGGTTTCCTCGGGGACGTCCTCGGGGAAGATGGCGGCGATCTCGTTGTATTCGGCCAGGGCCCAGGCGGAGGCGGTGCTGGTGGCGGTGACGAGGGGGTCGGCACCCATGGTGAGGCCGCCGACGGCTTCGGCGTTGGGGGCGTGGCTGCGGATGAGATCGAGGAGGACGAGTCCGGCGAGGCGACCGCCTTCGGCGTGGAGGGTGGTGACGCGGCAGTCGATGTAATAGTCGGACCGCTGGCCGCTGGCTAGGGTGAAGTCGCCGAGCTTGAAGGAGTGAGTGGCGATGAGGTCGAGGAGGGTGCTGCGGTTGGCTTGATGCTGTTCGTTGTCGGTCATGGCTGTAAGAGCCATTCTAGATCGGATTGGTAATGGTATAGAGTCCGTGGCCCGGTGCTTTGGCGGCCGGCCCACCTTAGGCGCGGTGAAACGTTGCGCCGAAGGTGGGGCACCCAACTTCATACCAACAGCGATCTGCCCTAGCGGCGGGCGGTTGCCCTGGTGGCGGCGGGGGCGGTGACTACGCCGGTTCCGGTGGAGATGGTGGCGCCGTTGGTTGTGGGTGTGGTGGCGACGGCGACGGCGGTGGCTCCGCCTGCGACGGCTCCGACGACGACCCACTTGGGGATGAGGTTGATGAGATGGAGGATGTGTCCGGCGCCGGTGGCGGTGGTTCCGGCGGTGGTCTGGGTGGTGGTGTTGGCGGTGGCGTTGCCTGCGTTCGAGCTGGAGCTGGAGCTGGCGTCGGCTCCGCCAGTGGAGTTGATCTCGTGGATGACGGCGGTGGCGGAGAGGGTTCCGGCCATGGCCTGGACCTGGATGGAGAACTGGCCGGTGAGATTGTTGGGCTTGAAGCCACGGCCGACGGCGCGGCCCTGGGCGTTGGTGACGGTCTTGAAGCTGGTGAAGTTGTTGAAGGTTCCGCCGGCTCCGTTGGTTCCGCGCAGGGATGTGAAGACGACGGCGACACCGGCGACGGGTTTGTGATTCTGATCTTCGATCTGGACGATGGGTTCGCGGGCGGTGCGTTCGCGGATGTTGTTCAGGGCCTCTTCCCCTTCGAGGATGGTTATGTGGAGCATGGCGGGGGCGGAGGTCTGGATGATGGGGGACTGGGGGCCGGCGACGGTCTGGGCGCCAATTTGGGCGAAGAGCGGGGTCGCGGGGACGAGGAGGGGGACGAGGGACGCGGCGAGGAGACGGGCCGTCAGGGCTCTGCCTGGACGGAATGCTGCCCGGGTCGGCGTAACGGATTGGACTGGGACGGAGGAGCTGAGAACGGGGATGCGGATCATCATTGTGAACTCCCTACTGCGGAGACGCCCAAGGCGTTGCTGAGTGTGACGGTGACTTGACCGACGACGGTGGCGTCATCGTCCAGGGTGAAGAGCTGGGAGTAGAGGAAGGAAGAGCCGAAGGTCTGGGACTCTGTGGAGCTGTACCACTGGGCGAAGAGGGCGGTGACGTCGATCGAGATGTCGGGCGTCTGGAGGGTCTTGCCGGTGGCGGGGATGAAGTGGAAGGTCGCGGTGGTGACGGAGCGGGTGTTGGAGAAGCCGACGCTGTTGACGGTGAGATTGCGGCCGTCACGGACGAGGGTGACGGTGGGGGCTCCGGGAGCGACCTCGGGGAGGTTGATCGTGGCGCGGGGGATGGTCGTCGGAAGGGTGATGCCGCCGGCCTGGAGGGTGAGGGTGAGGGTCACGGTTCCGGAGACGGTGCCGGTCTGGAGCGGGATGTTGGGAGTGGCGGTCTGGCCGGCGGGGACGATGAAGGTGAAGGTCGTGCCACCGGTGGTGAACTTGAGCGCAGGGTCCTGGGTGCTGCCGGGGATGGTCGGAGTAAAGGTGAGGGTGAAGGTTCCGGTGACGTCGACTGGATAGGTCTTATTGAGGGCAAACAGCACGGCGGGCTGGTCGCCCGGGAGGGCGGTGTTGGGGGCGGTGACGGTTCCGCCGGTGGGCGGCGCGGTGACCGTAAACGGCAGGGCGGAGCTGGTCTGCTGCTGGGTGGGATTGAAGACCGAGACCTGGAGCGTCTGGACGATGGTGAAGCTGGTGGCGGGCATGACCGCGGTGAGCGTGGTGGCGTTCACGTAGGTGGTGGCGAGCGCTACGCCGTTTGCCCGGGCCGTGGAGTCGGAGACGAAGCCGGTTCCGGTGAGGGTGACGGTCAGGGCGGCGGAGCCGAGGGTGGTGGTGGTGGTGGAGAGGGAGGTTAGGGTGACAGGAGTTCCGTTGAGCGGGACGGTGGCGGTGGCGGTGGTGTAGTTGGTGATGTCCGTCGGGGTGAAGAGGGTCGACAGGCTCTGCATTCCGGCGGTGACGATGGTTCCGGCGGGTGGGGTGTAGACGAAGGCTCCTGGGAGCGCGGCACCGTCCACTCCGAAGGCGGCGGCGTTGAGCTGGGTGGAGGAGAGCGCGGTTCCGACGACGGTGTAGGTTGGGGCGGCCCAGGTGAGGGTGGGTTTGGCCTTCGTTACCGTGATGGTCGCGGACTGGGTGACGGTCGCGAAGTTGACGGTGTCGGTGGGGGTGAAGGTGGTCGAGAGGGTCTGGGTTCCGGCGGTCAGGACAGTCTTGAGGGGCTGGGCGTAGGTGAAGACGCCGGGGACGGTGGTGAAGAAGGGCGTGGCGGCGGTGGCGTTGAGCTGTGAGGCGGAGAGCTGGGTTCCGAAGACGATGGAGTTGACGGTGGGGACCCAGGTGATGGTGGGGGTGGACTGAGTGACGGTCTGGGTGAGGGGGCTGGCAGTGCTTCCTGCGTTGGCGGTGTCTCCGCTGTAGGTGGCGGTGAGGGTGTGGGCCGCGGTGACGAGGGTACTGACCTGCAGGGTCGCGATACCGGCGGCGATGTTCGCGGTGCCGAGCGACTTACCGTTATCGAAGAAGGTGACGGTTCCGGTGGGCAGGGCGGTGAGAGTTCCGCCGGGGGCGAGGGTGGCGGTGAGGGTGGTGGTCTGGCCGTACTGGCTCGGGTTGGCGCTGCTGGCGAGGGTCGCGGTGGCGGCCGGGATGTTGATGGTGATGGGAACGGTCAAGGTGGCGGTGGTGTAGTCGACGGCGTCGGTCGGGGTGAAGGCGACGGACAGGGTGTTGGCGCCGCTGGGCAGGACGGTGTTGAGATTTGGGGTGTACTTGACGGTTCCGGGGAGGATGGCTCCGTCGACACCCTTGACGACGGCGTTGAGCTGGGTGGCGGAGAGGGGGGTGCCCTGGGTGATGGCGGCGGGCGGGGTCCAGGTGATGACTGGCTTGGCCTGGGTGACGGTGAGGGTGGCGGAGGCGGTTCTGGAGGCGAAGTTGACGGCGTCGGTCGGGGTGAAGGTGGTGGTGAGGGTCTGGGTACCGGCGGTGAGGATGGCTCCGGCGGCGGGGCTGTAGACGAAGGTTCCGGGAACGCTGGGGGTGCTGGCGGAGGAGGCGGTGGCGTTGAGCTCCGCGCCCAGGGCCAGGGCGGTTCCGTAGGGGATGGTGGAGGGATTCGGGGTCCAGGCGATGGTGACGGCGGCGGAGGTGACGGTCTGGGTAATCGCGCTGGAGGTGCTGCCGGCGAAGGAGGCGGATCCGCTGTAGGTCGCGGTGAGGACGTGCTGGCCGACGGACAGGGTGGAGATCGGGAGGGTCGCTACGCCGTTGGTGAGGGTCCCGATGCCGATGCTCTTGCCGCTGTCGAGGAAGGTGACGGTTCCGGTGAGGGGCTGGGTGCTGGTTCCGGTCTGGGCGACGGTGGCGGTGAGGGTGACGAGTTGGGCGGACTGGCTGGGGCTGAGGTTCGAGGTGAGGACGGTCGTGGTGTTGGGGATGGAGACGGTGATGGGGACGTTGGTGGATGCAGTGGTGTAGTTGACGGCGTCGGTGGGGGTGAAGAGGACGCTGAGGATGGTGGTCCCGGCCTGGAGCTTGGTTCCGGTGGCAGGAGTGTAGGTGGTGGTGCCGGGGAGGATGGCTCCAGTGATGCCGGTGACGACGGCGTTGAGTTGCGCGTTCGAGAGCGGGGTTCCCTGGACGATGGATGCGGGTGCATTCCAGGTGATGGTGGGAGTGGCCTGGGTGACGTGGATGATGGTGGATCCGGCGGCGGGCAGGAAGTCGGCGGTGTCGGTGGGGGTGAAGGTAGCCGACAGGGTCTGGGTTCCAGCGTTGAGGACGGCTCCGGTGGTTGGGCTATAGGTGACGAGGCCGGGGACGGGGCTGACGTAGGAGCTGATGGGGGTGGCGTCGAGCTGGGCGGAGGAGAGGCCGGTTCCGTAGGGGATGGTGGAGACGGTGGGGGTCCAGGAGAGGGTGACGGGAGCGATGTTTACGGTTTGCGTGAGGGGGGCCTGGTTGGCGCTGGTCTGATAGTTGGCGTCGCCGGAGTAGATGGCGCTGAGGTGGTGGGTTCCGGTGGAGAGGGTGGAGACGGTCTGGGAGGCGGTGGCGCCGGATTCATTGGCGACGACCGTGATGGCCTTGCCAATGAGGGTTTCGCCGTCATAGAAGCTGACGGTTCCGGTGAGCGGCGTGGTGAGGGTGCCGCCGCGGAGGATGGTGGCGGCGAGGGTGATGGGCTGGCCGAACTGTGAGGGGCTGGCAGTGCTGGTAAGGATGGTCGTGGTGAGGGGGCTCGATACGGTGATGGGGACGGAGATGGTTGCGGTCTTGTAGTCGATGGAGTCGGTGGGGGTGAAGACCGCGGTGAGGGTGTGGGTGCCGGTGAGGAGGACGGTGCCGGAGGGCGGGTTGTAGGTGAAGGCACCGGGGAGGCTGGCGGTGGCGTTGAGCTGGATGCCGCTGAGAGGGGTGCCCTGGTTGATCGAGGCGGGCGGAGTCCAGGCGAGGGTGGGAGTGGCCTGGTTGACGATGACGGTCCGGGTGACCCGGGGAGCGGCGTTGTAGTTGCTGGTGGCGGGGGAGTCGGCGGCGATCGTAACCGTGCCGGCCGTCGTGTAGGTGATGGTGGAGCCGATGATGGTGGCGGAGCCGGAGAGGACGGTGTAGGTAACGGGATCTCCGTCGCTGGTGAAGGCGGTGAGGCTCGTTGAAGCGCCCAGACTGACTGGGGAGGACGGAGCAGGGAAGGTGATGGTCTTGGTGCCTGGGCTGGCGGAGCCGGTGAGGGGGACAGGCTGGACCTTGCCGGCGACATTCAGGGTGTTGTCGGAGATATTGATGGCGCCGGTCAGGGTGCCGGTGGTGGCGGGTTGGAAGACGGCGGAGATGGTGCAGGTGGCTCCCGCGGCGAACGATCCGGTGGCGCAGGTATTGGCAGATCCGGTGCCGAAGTTCGACGAGGCAAGGTAGGAGGAGATGACGAGGGGATCGGTTCCGTCGTTTTCAAACTCCGCGTTTTGCAGCGAGGTGCTGGTGGTGCCGACCTGCGTGGCCGGGAAGTGGAGAGTCGGCGATGCGGTGCGGGGGTAGATGGAGATGGTCGAATCACTGGTGATCGTGAAGAGGTTGCCGCTTCCGTCGATGGCGATGCCGCGCTGCCCGGCGGCGGGCAGGACCGTCTCGGCGAGGGTTCCGGCGGCGAAGCGGAGGACGTTCGACCCGTCGATGTTGACCACGTAGATGTTGCCGGCGGCATCGAGTGTCACTCCGTGGGGGGAGACAATGCCCTGGCCGCTGATCAGCGGGGTGAGAGAAGAGGATCCGACGGGTAGTTTGTAGAGCGTGTTCGTGTTGAAGCCAGCCGGATAGAGATTGCCGGCGGCATCGACACCCATGCCGATGACGCGATCGCCGATTCCGGTGGAGAGTGTGGAGACGACGTGGTTCCCTGTGGCGACCATGTAGATGGAGCCGCTGCCGTAGCCGGTGAAATACAGGTTCCCCGAGCCATCGACGTTGAGGTTGTCGTCGGGCGTTTCGGGCGTGGTGGCGATGGGAGTGGGGGTTCCGGACCCTCCGACGAGCTCGTAGATCTTGTTGTCGGCATAGGAGCTGACGTAGAGGTTTCCGGCTCCATCCACCGCAGTTGCGCCGCCGTTGGTGCCGACGTTGCCGAGCACGGTTTGAGGGAGTCCGCCGGGTGCGAACTTGTCGATCTGGCCGGTTGCAGTTTCGAGGGCGAAGAGGTTCCCTGCGCCATCTGTGCTCAGACCACGTACCAGCTGGAGGCTCTCGATGGTCAGGCTTGGCGTCGCGCTGGTGAAGATGCCGACTGGGCCGGTGCCGGTACCCTGGAGGTAAGAGGTGCCGAGCACGGCGGAGGAGGTGTCTTTGAGCACGACGGCTCCTCGGCGGGAGCCGGGGGACAGGGGGTTGAAGCTGTAGAAGACGGAGCAAGCCTGTCCTGCGGTATAGGCGACGCCGGTCGCGCAGGTTCCGCCCGCGACCAGCTTGAAGTCGAGATTGGCGGCGCCTTTGGTGAGGACGGCGATGGAGGAGAGGGTGCCGTCGGTCGTGAAGTTGACGTAGGCGGTCTGGGTGGCGCTGGTGGTGCCGACTGGAGTGTTTGGGGCGGTGTAGCTACTGGGCCGGGCGGCGTTGACGGAGACGGTGTTCGTGACGGTAGGCGCGGCGTCGTAGTTTGAGCTGCCAGCCTGGTTGGCGGCGACGACGACCGTTCCCCCTCCGGTGTAACTGAGAGTCGATCCGTTGGATCCGCTTACGGTGGCGGGGCCACTGGTGACGGAGAAGGTGACGGGATTGCCGGAGGCTCCGCCAGTTGCGGTGAGGGTGACGCTGGTTCCAGCGGCGACCGGAGTGGTGGGTGGGGTGAAGGTGATGGTTTGCGGAGCCTTGGTCACCTGGAGGGTGGTGGTGATCGGGTTGGCAGGGGTGGCGTAGTTGACCGCGTCGGTGGGGACGAAGGTTGCGGAGAGGGTCTGGGTTCCGGCGGGTGGGAGGAAGTCGAGTGCAGGGGTGTAGGTGAAGGAGCCGGGGATGGAGGTTCCGGAGGCGTCTTTCGCCTGGGCGTTGAGCTGCGTTGTCGAGAGCCTGGTTCCGTAGGGGACGGAAGCCGGGGTGGCCCAGGACAGGATCGGGGTGATCTGTGTGATCGTCACGGGGGTGGCAGCGGAACTGGTTCCGTTGTACGTTGCGTCTCCGGAGAAGGTGGCGGTGTAGCTGTGGGTGCCTGCGGAGACAGAGGGGATCGGGAAGGGGCCGTAGAAGAGATTGGCGGCGCCGGGAGAGGTGAACGATCCGGAGACGGGGCCGGAGATGGATCTTCCGTTATCGAAGAACTGGAGGGTTCCGGAGGGGAGGAGGTTGGTTCCGTCGACGAAGGCGGTCAGTTGCTCCTGGGCGCTGGGGTTGTAGGCCTGGTTGCCGGGGCTGACCTGGAGGACGATGGTCGGCGTGTCCTTGGCGACGAACTCGGTCACGGTGGTCGTGATGGTGTTGTAGTTCGCGGTATCGGTCGGGGTAAAGGTGGTGCTGAGGGTGTCGTTGCCGGCGGGCAGGAAGTTGGGGTTGCCGGGATTGGGGCCGGCGGCGGGGGTGTACACGAAGACGCCGGGGACGGTGGAGGTGGCGTCGAGGATGGAGGAACCGAGGATGGTGGTGGTGAGGATGGGGGTGGCGGGGGTCCAGAGGATGGGCGGGTTGGCCTTGTTGACGGTGATGGTGGCGGTTTTGGTGACAGTGGTATAGGCCGGGTTCGTGGGGGTGAAGGTGACGGAGAGGGTCTGGGTTCCGGCGGTGAGCAGGTCGCCGGCGCTGTGGTTGTAGACGAAGCTTCCGGGGAGCGTGACTCCGAGAGAGGTCGTGGCGATGGCGTCGAGCTGCGCGGCGGTCAGGAGGGTTCCGTAGGTGATCGTGGAGGGGGCGGGGGTCCAGGTGATGACGGGGATGTTGGAGTTGACGGTGAGGGTGACGGGCCCGGCGGTGTTTCTCGAGTAGTTGTAGTTGAGGGTGTTGTTGTCGAAGTTGTAGGAGGCGGTGATGGGGTGGCTGCCGACGGTGGTCGAGGCGTAGGGGATGGTCGCAGATCCGCCGACGAGTGTGGCGGTGCCGATGGGGACGCCGCCATCCTGGAACGCAACGGTGCCGGTGACGACGCTGGCGGGCGTGGCGGTGACGGTCGCAGTGAGGCTGGTGTTCTGGCCGGCGAGGATGGGGTTGGGCGAGACGG
>JAMFSC010000042.1 GCA_026225095.1 bacterium | reverse complement strand
AGTTCGGATTCGAGGGTGTTCGACCATGACGCGCTGAGTTCTTCGATGGAAGCTACGATGAGTGCCTGTCCTTGCTGCCTGACTTCTATGAGTTTGCCGCCCGTACGACCAGCGACATGTAAGCCACCAAGTCCATGCTCCTTAAGAAGGTCACGAATGGGATCGAGTGAGTCTTGCGGGAATGAAAGAAGAAATGACCCGGGCTCTTCGCAAAACAGGCTAGTCAGCGCGGATGACGAGTACATCAATTGAGGGATATTTGCGGCGATTCGATTGGGAAAACATGCCTTTACGAGTGCCACAAGGAACCCGCCGTCCGAGATGTCGCTGGCCGAACTTAGCAACCCCTTCCGCGCAAGTTCAATGACGGCGTCGTTTGCTTTGCGGTCGTAGCTAATCGCATTGCCAGGAGGCGCACCCCACATCTCGCCCAAGACCGCCTGAGCAAATGCTGATGACCCAAGGGACGTCTCGTACGTGTACCCATCCTTTTCTTCATCCCACTCTGCGCAATAGGGTGAGAAGACCGCGATAAGGTCATTCTCTCGCTGAAACGCAGCGGGTACAGCCTTCGTTACATCATCAATAATGCCAACGATCCCAATCACCGGCGTCGGATAGATCCCTTCCCCACGCGTCTCGTTGTAGAGGCTGACGTTGCCGCCGGTCACCGGTGTTCCGAGCGCCGTACAGGCCTCCGCGATGCCGTCGATGGCCTCCGAAAGCTGCGCCATAATCTCTGGCTTCTCCGGATTCCCGAAGTTCAGACAGTTCGTCGCCGCGACCGGGGTGGCTCCGGTGCAGGCTACCTTGCGGGCAGCTTCGGCGACGGCGTGCATCGCTCCAAGCTTGGGATTGAGGTATGTCCAGCGACCGTTGCCGGCGAGGGCCATGGCGAGGCCGCGCTCTGGCTTCGGTGCGGCGGGCTTGCCGTTGGTCGGGAACGACTCGTGGCTTGCGCCGGGTGCGACTACGGGGTTCGCGGCGTCTTCGTTGTTGGTCGCGAGCGTCGCTTCGCCCCTAGGCGTGGACGAGGCAATCAGGTCCGCGATGTGGCCGAGGAAGCCGGTGTGCCTTGGCGCTTCGGATTCTGTGGCTGCCCCTGTGCCCTTGATGCGGATCACTCCGGCCTCGCCGCCCGGGCCTTGCACGGTGTTGGTCTGGACCATCGAGTCGTACTGCTCATAGATCCAGCGCTTGTCGCAGATGTTGGCGCTGGCCAGCAGCTTCTTAAGGTCCGCGGTGTAGTCGCGCGGCTTCTTCAACTCTTCGAGAACCCACGCCGGAGGATCCTTCGGGACCGGCGGATTCCACACGCCGACCGGCCGATGGTAGACCGGAGCCTCATCGGTGAGAGCCTTGTTCGGAATCTCCACAATCAATTCGCCGTGGTGGAAGACCCGCATCACATCGTCCGCCGTCACAGTCCCGACGATGCTCGCATCCAGACCCCACTTGGAGAAGACGTCGAGGACTTCTGACTCGCGACCAGCCTGCGCCACCAGAAGCATCCGCTCCTGCGACTCCGACAACATGATCTCGTAGGAGCTCATGCCCGTCTCGCGCTGCGGAACGAGATCGAGTTCAATGGAAACGCCAAGTTCGCCGCGCGCGCCCATCTCGCAGGTGGAACAGGTCAACCCCGCCGCGCCCATATCCTGGATGCCGAGAACGGCGCCGGTGGCCATGGCTTCGAGACAGGCTTCGAGCAGAAGTTTTTCAAGAAACGGATCGCCCATCTGAACGTTGGGCCGCTTCTGTTCCGAGCCCTCGGTGAACTCCTCCGACGCCATCGTCGCGCCGTGGATGCCATCGCGCCCCGTCTTCGCGCCGACGTAGATCACCGGGTTGCCGACGCCGGTCGCCTTGGCGTAAAAGATCTCGTCCTTGCGCACGAGCCCAAGCGCAAAGGCATTCAGCAACGGGTTACCGGAGTAGCAGGATTCAAAGCGCGTCTCGCCTCCCAGGTTGGGGACGCCGAAGCAGTTACCGTATCCAGCCACGCCGTGTACGACGCCCTGCATGGTGTGGCGGTTGCGGGCATAGTCAGTGGGGTCGGATGCGGATTCGTCACCGGCCGGGCTCAGCGGGCCAAAGCGCAGAGAGTCCATCACCGCCAGTGGCCGGGCGTTCATGGTGAAGATATCGCGCAGGATTCCGCCCACGCCGGTGGCCGCGCCCTGGTAGGGCTCGATGTAGCTTGGGTGGTTGTGCGATTCGATCTTGAAGGCGCAGGCCCAGCCGTCGCCAACGTCGATGATTCCGGCGTTCTCGCCCGGACCCTGAACGACGCTGCCGGGGCCGGAGGTCCGTTCGCCCTTGGTCGGCAGCCGCTTTAGGTGGACGCGTGAGCTCTTGTAGGAGCAGTGCTCGGACCACATGACCGAGAAGATGCCAAGCTCGGTGAGCGATGGGGTGCGCCCAAGCTTCGCGTGCAGGCTCTCGTACTCGGCCGGCGTGATGCTGTGGGTCTTGAGCAGCGCCGGGGTAACGACGCAGGGAGCCGGGATCTGGCCTGGCTCGACGGCGGGGAGGTAAGACGTGGTCGGAACTTGCTGCTTGGACATGGCTCGCTCCTTTGATTGTCGCATGTTGCCGCCCGTGCCAGTGGGCCGGGAGACTGAGGCACTAGACCGAGGTGCCGTCCGATGCGTAGAATCTCCGGTTTCGTTCCCGCCTCCTCGAGGCGCAACAGAAAAAGTCCTAAGCGGCGGATCCGGCACTGAACCCCGACGCCCACGCCCACTGGAAGTTGTACCCGCCCAACCATCCCGTGACGTCGACCACCTCGCCGACGAAGTACAGGCCGGGAACGAGGCGGCTCTCCATCGTCCGGGCGTCGAGCTGGGCGGTGTCCACTCCGCCGACGGTAACCTCGGCCTTGGCGTAGCCCTCCGTTCCCGCAGGTTGCAGCCTCCAGGCATGAATCTGCCGTTCCAGCCCGGCGAGGCCCGTGTTGGTCCAGTCCGAGGGCTGATTGAGCTGAACCCACCGGTCGGCGAGGCGGGCCGGGAGCCGTGTACGCAAAGCCTGTGCGACGGCCGCCGGGTCGCGTCGCGCGGTGGGCCGGAGCAGCGGGGCGAGCACCTCTTCCTCGGGAACAAGGTCGATCGTCAGCGGCTCACCCGGCCGCCAGTAGGAGGAGATCTGCAACGTGGCCGGGCCGCTGAGCCCCCGGTGCGTCACCAGCATCTTCTCCCGGAACGCGACGCGGGCGCGCTTTCCGGATTTTGACCCAGGCCCGTCCGCCACGGCGACCACCTCGGCGGAGAGCCCCGAGAGATCGCACCAGCGTTCCCGATCCTCCGGGGTGAAGGTGAGTGGGACCAGACCCGGCCGACACGGAACGATGCGGTGGCCGAAGCGTTCGGCAAGGGAATACCCGAACGCCGTCGCGCCCATCTTCGGAATCGATAGCCCCCCGGTGGCGACGATGACAGACTCGGCAAAGAGAGGCTCGGAGCCCTCGAGAATGACGCGGAACCGGCCTGTCTGGACTGACTCCCGGGACACATCCGCGATCCGGACGCTGGTGCGGATCTGCACTTTGGCCTCGGCGCACTCACGTTCCAGCATGGTGACGATGTCGTGGGCGGAGCGGTCGCAGAAGAGCTGGCCGAGGGTCTTTTCGTGGTAACGAATGTTGTGGCGCTCGACCAGCGCAATCATGTCGGCGGGGGTAAAGCGGGCGAGCGCGGACTTCGCGAAATGAGGGTTTCCGGAGAGGAAGTTCTCGGGCCGGCAGCCGAGATTGGTGAAGTTGCAGCGGCCACCACCCGAGATCAGGATCTTCTTGCCCGTGCGCTCGGCGTGATCGAGGAGAAGGACGCGCCGGCCCCGGCGACCTGCCTCGATGGCCGCCATCAGGCCCGCGGCCCCTGCCCCGAGGATGATCACGTCGAACGAAAGTTTCGAGCTAACGTGCTTCGTTGCTGGTGATTCGCCTGCCATTCTGCCCCTGTCACCGCCCAAATCCGGGCGTCTCTTCATTCTAGGGGCCACGACGTGCGACCATGGGAGATGGCGTATCCGACACAATCCAGCCGCGCAGCCGCGCCCAGTCCCTCCAGCAAACCAAACCTGCCAGCCAAACCGACCGCCGAACTTCGCGTGGGTCTTCCGCGCCCCTTCGGGCCAGCGGTCGTCGTCTCGCGCCGTGCATCCGAACGTCT
The DNA here is from genome assembly GCA_026225095.1 of bacterium. GTDB lineage: Bacteria > Acidobacteriota > Terriglobia > Terriglobales > Acidobacteriaceae > Edaphobacter. The sequence continues at coordinate 3,602 of JAMFSC010000042.1, read as the reverse complement.
TCGCGACGGCCATCTGTGGGTCTACCGGTCGGATGTTGTGGAGCTTGTTCCCGCGAAAGAGGGCGGAATCTTCGGCGGAGGATCGCTGGTGACAGTCGTCGACAGCCGCGCCATTCCGCTGGGAAGCGCGCTCTTCTCGGATGCGTCCGAGATTACGCTGCGCATGGTCTCGCACGAGCCCGAGCTGAGCCGCGAGAGCTACCTCACGCAGGTGGGCGAGCGCGTCCGTTCGGCCCTCGCACTGCGACGCGGCGTGGCTCCCGAGGCCTTCACCGAGGGTGGCGGAACGAGCGGGCTGCGTCTGGTCTTCAGCGAGGCGGATGGCCTTCCGGGGATCGTCATCGACCGCTACAGCGAACTTGTCATCGTGCAGCTTCTCACCCAGGGAACGGCGCAGGACGATGTGCGCGAGGCGCTGGTCGCCGCACTCAAGGACGATCTCGGCGCAACCATCCCGAATCTCACCGTGATCGAACGGCCAGACCCCAGGATTCGCGAGCTGGAGAAGCTCGCCGCGCCGTCCGAGGAGCCTCTCTTTCACGCCGGCGCGCTCGAAGAGGTCTCGCTCTCGACCATCTTCAGCCTCAACGGTCTGCAGTTTCACTTCGACTCGACGACCGGCCAGAAGACCGGAGCCTTCCTCGATCAGCGCCTGAACTACGCCGCGGCGGGCCGCTACGCGAAGGGCGAGGCGCTCGATATCTGCACCTACCAGGGCGGGTTTGCCCTGCACATGGCCGAGAGCTGCTCGAAGGTCACAGGCGTCGATGCCAGCCGCGCGGCGCTGAAGGTAGCGGATCGGAACCTTGAGCTGAATCCCACGCTCGGGACGAAGGTCGACTGGATCGAGGCGGACGCCTTCGAGCTGATGCATGATTTCGAGAACTCCGGAAGCCGCTACGACACCATCGTGCTCGATCCCCCGGCCTTCGCAAAGTCGCGTCGTGCAGCCGAGGGCGCGCTGCGCGGATACAAGGAGCTGAACCTCCGCGCGATGAAGATGCTGCGGCCGGGCGGCTCCCTAATTACGTGCTCCTGCTCCCACCATGTTCCGCTGGTCGATTTCATCGAGGTCCTGCGAACAGCCGCCGTCGATTCCAGGCGAACCGTTCAGGTGCTGGAGACTCGCGGCGCCGCGCCCGATCATCCCGCCGTCCTCACGCTTCCGGAGACGAGCTACCTGAAGTGTGTCGTGTTACGAGTCGGCTAATCGCGCATCCGGCCCACCTCTGCCTGCATCTCAAAGCCTATGGAATATCGTCAACTTGGCAGATCGGGATTGATGGTTCCGGAGCTGTGCTTCGGGGCAGGGACGTTTGGCGGCACCAACGAGTTCTTCAAGGCGTGGGGCGATGCCGACGTTGAGGAAGCGACGAAGATCGTCGACATCTGCATGGAGAACGGGATCAACCTGTTCGACACCGCCGATATCTACTCCGACGGCACCAGTGAAGAGGTGCTGGGCGCGGCGCTGAAGCACCTGAACCGCGACGACGTAATGATCTCGACCAAGGCGACGTTCCGCTTCGGCAAGGGTCCGAACGATGTGGGATCGTCGCGCTACCACCTGATCCAGTCGTGCGAGCGGTCGCTGAAGCGGCTGGGCACGGACTACATCGACATCTATCACCTGCATGCGTTCGACGCGATGACTCCTGCGGACGAGGTGCTGAGCACGCTCGATAACCTCGTTCAATCCGGCAAGGTCCGCTATATCGCCTGCTCGAACTTCTCCGGCTGGCACCTGATGAAGGCGCTGTCGGTGAGCGAGCGCTACGGCTGGGCAAAGTACATCGGGCACCAGGTCTACTACTCGCTGGTGGGCCGCGAGTACGAGTGGGAGCTGATGCCGCTGGCGCTCGACCAGGGCGTCGGAGCGCTGGTGTGGTCGCCGCTCGGCTGGGGCAGACTGACCGGCAAGATCCGCCGGGGCCAGCCGATTCCGGAGCAGAGCCGCCTGCACAAGACCGCGCAGTACGGGCCGCAGATGCCGGACGAGTACCTCTACAAGGTGGTCGACGCGCTCGATGAGATGGCGAAAGAGACCGGAAAAACCGTTCCTCAGATCGCTCTGAACTGGTTGCTGCGCCGGCCGACGGTGGCGACGGTGATCGTTGGCGCGAGGAACGAAGAGCAGTTGCGGCAGAATCTCGGGTCGGTCGGCTGGGAGCTGACCAGGGAGCAGATGGCAAAGCTGGATGAGGCGAGCGATTTGCCCAAAACCTATCCCTACTGGCACCAGGTGCAGTTCAAGGAACGCAACCCGTTTCCTGTGTAGGAGCGTCTCCTGCCGGACCGGCCCACTGCGCGTGTGCGGTCACGGGGCCGATCCGGCAACGATGCTGGCCCAGCTCAAGCACTCGAAGCTACTCAAAGGTTAGCCTCGCCGCACAAGAGGGTCGAACGCAGAAAAGCCCTGCCGAAGCAGGGCTGATTCTGAACCTTGTGCCAGCAGATCTAGGCGCTGGCGGCGACAGCGATCGGGTCGATCGAGACGAAGCGTCCGATCTGTCCACGATCCTGGAAGCGGACCACACCGTCGATCTTGGCGAAGAGGGTGTCGTCCTTGCCGCGGCCGACGTTCAGGCCGGGCTTGAGCGGGGTTCCACGCTGGCGAACCAGGATGGAGCCGCCGGTTACCGTCTCGCCGCCGAAGCGCTTGACGCCAAGCCGCTGTGCGTTTGAGTCGCGGCCGTTCTTCGATGATCCAAGTCCCTTTTTATGTGCCATTGCAATCGCCTCTTCCGCGCCGCCCGTGGGGCTTCTGCGCTCTAGAAATCCAAACTAAAACTAGGCAGTCTTCGCTTCCTGCTTGAAGCTGCGGCCATTGACCAGGATCTCGTTGATCTTGACTTCAACGTAGTTCTGGCGATGTCCCTGCATCTTCTTGTACTGCTTCTTGCGCTTGAGCTTGAAGACCAGGATCTTCTCGCCGCGGCCCTGGCCGACGACCGATGCGAGCACCTTGGCACCGCCCAGCTCAGCCTCGAACTTGCCCTCTTCGCCGCTCACCGCGATCACATCGGAGAACTCGACGCTGCCGTCGTCATGCGCGGTCGTCTCGATCTTCAACGTGTCGCCGGGGGTTACGCGGTACTGCTTGCCGCCAGTCCTGATCACTGCATACATAGCTAAAAACCTCAAGCGCGGCGCTGAAATCGCGCAGATCGCCTCTTCTGTCGAAATCTTGAAATCCAAATGTGTGCTCTGGGGCGCAAACCTCGGGAACTCGCTTCGTCTGGAAGCATCCCGGCCTTGTTTTGATGGATCGTTCAGATAGACCGCTAGACCGCTCTGATCGTCCGTTCTTATCGATTCGGCGACCGGCCGAGACTGCCAGCCAATCCATCCAAACCCGACACCCGCTAGCCCAGCAACCCACACATCGGGCTACTGCGCCAAACTTAAGAAGTGTACCGTGCTTCGGGGCCAGGGTCAACCGCAGAATGCCTGACAACCTGACGTCAGGAGAGTCGCCACCCAGCGATACTGGCCGCCACTGTAGCCAGAACAATGATCCAGGAGGGCAGGCGCCACACCACCAGAAGGCAAAAGGCCGCCAGGGCAATCCAGAAGTCGCCTCGGCTGCGGATCGTGTCCGT
>JAMFSC010000262.1 GCA_026225095.1 bacterium | reverse complement strand
TGTCGGTGCCGCAAGGCTGAATGCCTTTTACGTCGACGCAGTTGGTGAGGTTGATGTTTCCGGTCTTGGGCTGTGCCGCGTAGTTCTGCTGGTTGTAGTAGCTGTAGGTGTACGGCTTGGCGTCGATCCTCCAGCCCTTGCCGAGTTCTGACTTCACGCCCACATACTCGAAGTCGGTGGGGACGTGGTAGTAGTTGTACGCGGCATAGTTGGCTTGCGTGGGATCGGTGTTCTGGAGCAGGTAGTTGTAGCCGAACTTGGCGATCTGGGCCCGGGTGGGACCCTTGGTGTTCGGGGTGTTAGTGTCAAGCCAGAGCACTCCCGAGAAGCCGGTGAGGGTGGTATTGGGCGAGAGCTTGAACTGCATCTTCAAGGCTCCGGCGTTGCGCTCCTGTGCGTTCCAGGTCTGGAAGCCGTCGGAGGTGAGGCGGTTGAAGTCCATGGTGAGCGAGGCGCGCTTGCTCTCTCCGAGGAAGTTTCCGGAGTCGAACTGAACGTCGGTGAGCACCGTGTTGAAGGAGCCATAGGAGACACCTCCGCGAACGTTCATCGCCGGGTTCAGATCGCGGGAGAGGAGGTTGATGGAGCCTCCGAAGGGCGTGGGCCCGATGGTTGAGGCCGATCCAGGGCTGCGGTCGAAGTCGACTCCGCCGATCCAGGGAGCGGGAAAGAACGCCCAGGAATGATGGGTGGGTGAGTTGGTGTCTTCGAAGGGGATGCCGTCGAAGTTGATGTCGTAGTCGCCGTCGGGGAAGCCGCGGAAGTAGGTCTTCGAATCGCCGAGACCGACGCCGTTCGAGTTGACGGAGAAGGTTCCGGGGGCCATCTGGAGGATCTCGCTGAAGTCGGAGATGGGCGAGGTGAAGTTCTGGACGAAGGCGGAGCTGATGACGGTGCGGGCGGAGCGGGCTTCGAGGAGGCCGTCCATGGGAGCGAGGGCGGCGGCGACGGACCCTGAGGCGTTGGCTTCGACGGTGACCTGCTGGGTGGCATCGCTCAGGGCGAGGGGCAGGCTCAGATCGAGCGGTGTATCCGCTGCGAGATGGACTCCGGGACGGACGGTTGCAGCGAATCCGGGAGCACTGGCCTGGACGTTGTAGCTTCCGGCGGGAAGGCCGCGGAGCGTGAAGTGGCCTTGCGCGTCGGCGGTCAGGGTGTGGGTCTCACCGGTGGCTTCGTTGCGGACCAGAACGGTAGCCTTGGGCAGCAGACCGCCCTTTGGATCGGTGACGGAACCGGTAAGGGTTGCCGTCGATGTGGCCTGCGCGGGGGCGTAGAGCGGGAGCATGAGCGCGGTGGCCAGAGCGGCGAAGCGGCAGAGACGTGAGGCGGAAAACATTGGTCGAAACATGGGGTCCTCCAAGGGCTACAGCAACAGATCTTCGGGATAGCTTCGAAGGTACGGGTCGGCTGTAACTCGCTTGTGAGAGGACTGTGAGGATGTGGTGAATAGACGATGACGGCGCCGTCATCTCGGGTCGATTCCGGTAAAACTCTCTCGATTACCCCGCCGCAGACTGCGTGATTCAGGTGACTTCAATGGCTTCGATCTGGAGGAGGGCGGCTACGTGGCGGAGCTGGGTGGAGAGGTGGCCGAGGCCTACGGCGCAGTGGTGGGCGGGGCCGGCGGCGTTCCAGGACTGGAGGAAGCGCTTTGCTCCCATGGGGAAGCGGACGCGACTGTTGGTATTCCCGATGGCGAGAGCCGGGCCGGGCATGACCTCTGCCTCAGCGAAGAGGAGTTTGAAGCCCTGGTCCCGGGACTCGACGACCGAGAGGAGGGTGACAGGGCCGGTGCGGACGCTCATCTCGACCGACAGGCCGCTGCCGACCTTGCCGTGGTAGACCGCGAGGGGCCGAACCCTGGTCCGGCCCTGGGCGATGCCGGTGTGGCCGGGGCCGTCGTGACCCATCAGGACGACGTCGTCCTGGAAGTCGACGGCGTAGTACTCGGTGAAGGAGCCTCCGGCGCCGAGGGCGTCGAGGATCTTCATAGCCAGAACATTCTTGACCTCGTACTCTCCAGCCACCGCGATCCCCCGCGTGGTCAGGAGGGAGGTTCCGAGGATGATGGAGCTCATGGTGTCTTCATTCATCGGACAGCCGGAGCCTTTGTAGAAGTAGGCAAGGGCTCCGAGGCGGTGGCGGTCGACCAGATGGTCGAGCGCGACAGAGGTGCGGGCAGCCCGTTCAAGCTCAAAGGCCGAGCAATCGGGCTGGATGTCGAAGGAGTCGGAGAACCCAACGATGCGTTGGTGGACCTCCCCGGCGGGGGCATCGAGGCGGAGGCGGCTGAGTTCATCGACCTCGAGCATCTCGAGGTGGGTTCCGAAGACGGCGGAGACGGCGGTGAGATCGGTGGCGATGTCGAGCATGCCGCTGTAGTAGTGGCCCATGAGGCCGAGGCGGAGGTGGCCGAGGGCTTCGACGACCTCGGCGGCGCGCATCCAGGATTCGATCTCGGCCCAGGACTCGGGGTCTTCGAGGTGGCCGGTGACCTCGTGGAAGGGGACTCCGGCGCGGAGGAAGACGTTGGCGATCTCGGGAGCGGGGCAAGCGGAGCAGAAGGCGAGCCACTCGCCCGTCATGGCGGTGCGGTCTGGGAGGGCGTTGAAGCGGGCGTAGTCGAGCGAGGCAGCGGGCTGGAGGTTGAGGACGAGCACGGGGACCCGGGCGCGGCGGACGATGGGCAGGACGGTGGACGACAGGGCGTAGGTGGTGACATAGAGGACGAGGAGGTCGACGTCTTCGCGGCGTGCGGAGTGGGCGACCTCGAAGGCCCGTTCGGGCGAGTCGACGAGACCGAAGTTGACGACGGCGCGGTTGGGGCGGTCGGCGGCGAGGCGTTCGGCGACCTGGTCGACGTAGCCTCGGAGGCGGGATTCGAGGCCGGGAAACTGGCTCCAGTAGGCTTCGAGGCCAATGCCGAAGAGACCGATGCGGAGAGCCTGGGGATTGGTCATGAGCGATTCTAGACCCTTCCTTGCAATCCGGCTCGCCATGCGGACTCCCCGACAGCGCAAGACCGTCCGATAATCGAAGCCGAAACATACCACTTTCGTACATCCGGTTTCTGTCCAGTTTTTCCAGACAACGGCCCACGTTCTGCCATCGAAAAGTCTCTGGTGAAACATTGGCAATTCAGCGACAGCCTCCCATAACCCCTTTAGAAAACCACGATTACAGTAATGCATCGGAATGAGGGCAAAACATACCACTTTATTAGAAGAAATCTACCAAGTGGTCCTACCTCTAGTCCCGTCCACGAGCTAAACCGAAGTCAGCCTTGCCGTAGCCGTCTTTGCCCTTCTGTCTGTCATTCCCGCAGGGAATCTGCGTTTGTTTTCCTTTGCGCGATCATGAAATCCGCCATAAACCAAAGCACATTCCTGCCCTTCAATTCAGAGGTTCGCTGAGGAACGAATCGCTACGGTCAGGATGCGACGGAGGGGTCGAGGGCGTTGAGCAGGGCGGTGGTTTCGGCCAGGACGTCTTCGGCTTTGGCGCTGGAGAGTGGCCAGCGGAGGACTCCCTGGGGGGTGAACTGGGCTCCGTTCTTGGTGTTGCGGGAGACGAGCTTCATCAACAGGCCGGGGTCGATGCCCATGCGCTGCTTGCCGGATTCGGCGGTGGCGTGGGTGCTTTCGGTGAACTTGACGTAGAGCATCTCGCGCATGGGTTTGAGGGCTCCGGCCTGCGGGGCGCGGGCGGCGGTGGTGGCGCGGACCGCCATCGTGGCGTTGGTGACGGGACGGGCGGCGACCTGGCGGTAGGTGTGCTGGAGAGGATTGTAGACGGGTGCCTGGCCGTGGCGTCCGGGGAGGCTGGGACGCTGGCCGTTCGCGGGGGCAGGCTTGGGAGCGGGCTTGGTTTCGGGCAGGTCGATGGCAGTGCGTTTGCGCTCGAGCGAGGCGATTCCGAGGCGCTGGCAGTGAATCCGAATGGAGCCCGCGGCGAGGAGGTTGCGGACCGCGTCGGGGATGTCTCCGTAGCGGTCCTTCAATTCCGCCTGAACCTCTTCGAGCTCAGGCTGCGAGCCAGCTCCGGCGATCTTCTTGTACATGCGGAGGCGCTGGTTCTCTTCCGGGATGTAGTTGGCGTCGATGCGGAGCGAGATTCCGAGGTTGAGCGTAGCGGTCTCTTCCGACGGCTGGTCTTCGCCTTTGAGCTTGGCGACGGCTTCGCCGAGCATGGTGGTGTACATCTCGAAGCCGATGGCCTCGATGTGGCCGGACTGCTCTCCGCCGAGCATGTTGCCGGCTCCGCGGAGTTCAAGGTCGAGGGCGGCGATCTTGAATCCGGCTCCGAGGTCGGAGAACTCTTTCAAGGCGGCGAGGCGGCGGCGGGCGATCTCCGTCAGTTCCGTCTCCGGAGGAATCAGCAGATAAGCATAAGCGCGGCGGTTGGAGCGGCCTACGCGACCCCGGAGTTGGTAGAGTTCGGAGAGGCCGTGGCGATCGGCCCGGTTGATGATGATGGTATTAGCGAGGGGGATGTCGAGGCCGTTTTCGATGATGGAGGTGGCGCAGAGAACGTCGTACTCATGGTTCATGAAAGCGAGCATGACCCGTTCGAGCTCGGCCTCGGGGAGCTGGCCGTGGCCGATGCCGATGCGTGCGGATGGCACAAGTTCTCGGATGCGGGCGGCGAGCTCGTAGATCGTCTCGACGCGGTTGTGGACGAAATAGGTCTGACCACCGCGTTCGAGCTCCATCTCGATGGCGGTGCGGACAAGCTTCTCGTCGAACTTGGCGACGATGGTCTGGATGGCCATGCGGTCCTTCGGTGGAGTCTCGATCACGCTCATGTCTCTTAGCCCGATGAGAGACATGTGGAGGGTACGTGGGATGGGCGTGGCGGACATGGCGAGGACGTCGATGGCGGCGCGCATCTGCTTGAGGCGTTCCTTATGTCTAACGCCAAATCTCTGCTCCTCATCCACGATCAGGAGGCCGAGGTCCTGAAACTTTAGGCTGGGGGCGAGAACGGCGTGGGTTCCAATGAGGATGTCGATCTTGCCTTCGGCGCACTTCTGGACGATCTCGGCTTTCTCCTTCGCGGTGCGGAAGCGGGAGAGCATCTCGATGATGACGGGGAAGTTGGCGAAGCGCCTTTTGAAGGACTCGAAGTGCTGGAAGGAGAGGACGGTGGTGGGAGTCAGGACGGCGACCTGCTTTCCATCCTGGACGGCTTTGAAGGCGGCTCGCATGGCGACTTCTGTCTTGCCGTAGCCAACGTCTCCGCAGAGGAGACGGTCCATGGGCTGGGTGGACTCCATGTCGCGCTTGATGTCGGCGATGGCGGTGAGCTGGTCGTCGGTCTCGGTGAAGTCGAAGGCGTCTTCAAACTCGTGCTGCATGTTGGTGTCGGGGGAGAAGGGGGTGCCTTGCGCGGCTTTGCGCTGGGCGTAGAGCTTGAGGAGCTCTCCGGCCATGTCGGCCATGGCCTTTTTGACGCGGGCCTTGGTCTTCTGCCAGGCGGGGTTGCCGAGTTTGTTCAGTTGCGGGGCGGGGCCGGTGTCGGTGCTGCGGTACTTCTGGATGAGGTCGAGACGGGTGAGGGGGACGTAGAGCTTGGCGTCGTCGGCGAACTCGAGAATCATGAGCTCGAGCGGGTTGGCAGCGGGGTCTTCATCGAGGACGCGGAGGCCGCAGTAACGGGCGATTCCGTGTTCGACGTGGACGACGTAATCGCCTACTGCGAGGTCGCGGAAGTCGGAGATGAAGGCGGAGGTCTTGGACTTGGTGCGGCGGACGGGAACGGCGGTGACGTCGGCTTCGTCGGAGAGGTCGTTGGCCCCGAAGAGGATGATCTGGCGGGCGCTTCCCTTGTCGAGATCGAGGACCTGGACGCCGTTGGCGATGGGGGTCTTGACGATGACGGGGGTGCGGAGGTCTCCGGAGAGGTAGCTGGATTCGGAGTAGACGGTTGCGGAGCCGGGCTGGGTGTTGCGGGAGCCGAGGCGATAGGCCAGGCCGTATTCCTGGAGGAGGGACGCAAGGCGCTCGACCTCGCCCTGGTTGGGGGCGGTGAGCAGGATCCGGACGTCGGTTTTGGTGAGATCCTTCAGCGTTTCAATGAGATTCGGAATGTTGCCATGGAATCTTTGGGTGGGGCGGGTGTGGAAGTCGACTTCGGAGAGATCGGAGCGGTCGGCGTCCAGTATGTCTACAGCGCCCAATTGATCGAGATCGCAGCCGGAGAAGTCGCGGAGGCGATCATCGAGCGCCCACGGGGAGATGTAGATGTCTTCGGGACGCACGAGGGAGCCGATTCCGGAGCGCTCGTGGCGCTGCTCGACCTTGTTCCACCAGCGCTCGCCCTGATTTTTGACCATGGCAGGCTCTTCGATGAAGACGCGGGTTTGGGGGCCCATGAGGTCGAGGAGGGTGTGGGTGGCTCCGGCGACGGGAGCGAAGAACTCCCAGCCGGGGAAGATGGTGGCTTCGCCGGTTCTGGTCGCGACGTGGGTTTGGAGCTCGCGGGGCTCTTCTCCGCCTTCGAGGTTGGCGCCGGCGACCCCGCCGCGGGTGAGACGGGCGTTGATGGCGGTGAGGATCTTTTCGGTGATGGGGAATTCTGTGAGCGGAAGGAGGAGGATGTGGTCGATGGGGGAGGAAGAACGCTGGGTTTCGGGGTCGAACTTGCGGATCGACTCGATCTCGTCGCCGAAGAAGTCGATGCGGGCGGGTCGCTCCTGCTCCGGGGAGTAGACGTCGAGGATGCCACCGCGGAGGGTGACCTGGCCGGGCATCTCGACGACGTCTACCTTCGTGTAACCCACCGACAGGAGGTGTTCGACGAGCATATCGGGGAGGTGCTCTTCGCCGACGCGGAGATGGAGGGCGAGCGCGTGGTAGAAGTCGCGCGAGAAGAGCTTCATGCAGGCGGCTTCGACGGGGGCGATGACGAGGCGGGGCGTGGCGGCGGTTTTGGATGCGGAGCGCTCGCAGAGCTTCCAGAGGGTGGCGGCGCGGTGCTCCTGGATCTCGGGGTGGGGGGAGAGGTTTTCGAAGGGGAGGACGTCGTGGCCGGGGAGGCGGAGGACCTGGTCGGGCGGGAGGGCTCCGGTGAGATGGCAGGCGGCGGTGACGGCGAGGTGGAGGGCCTCGGCGGCCTTGTTGTCGGCTACGAGGATGAGGCACGGGGAGTTCGCAGCCTTCACAAAGTAAGGCAGATACAAGGATCGGGCGGTGAAGGTGAGGCCGGCGATGCGGCGCCGTCCGGAGCCCGCGGCCAGGTGACGGCGCACACGCTCACAGGCCTCGGATCGTTCGAGGTCGGCGAGCAGTTCGCGGACGAAGGGCAGGATCATTCCAAGGACTAGTCTAGCTGGTTCCGCGGCGAGGCCAGCAACAAGTGCGCCCTGCGCGGGCGGCGGTCACTTCGTGACTCATGTTGAGCTTCGCGGGGGCTCCCGATGATCGCCAACGGGGAGCGGGCGACCGGCTAGATGGTCGGGGCGAAGGAGACCAGGAGGGTGACGAAGAGGAGGCCGAAGAGGATGACCAGAAGCTGCCAGTAACGGTCCAGCCAGGATTCGTTGGGGGTGCTCATCGCGATGTTCTCCTTGATTGCACTTCGATCCTAAATGAGAGAGGGGAGCGGGCTCAACGTCGAGGTCGCCTGGGGCACGACGGCGAAGAACGAAGGAGTCCAGGCGGCGATCTGGAAGACAGAGTAGGCAGCCTTTTCGCGCTGTCCTTCGGCACGGACAGCGCGGTTCTGAGGCTTTGGCTTGGCCCGTGGACGGGACGAGAGGTAGGACCATTGGGGAGAAATCTTCTAATAAAGTGGTATGTTTTGCCTCAAATTAAGTGCATTGCTGTAATCGTGGTTTTCTAAAGGGGTTATGGGCGGCGGTCGCTGAATTGCCTTTGTTTCACCAGAGACTTTTGGAGGTGCAGAACGTGGGCCGTTGCACGGAAAAACTGGACAGAAACCGGATTTACGAAAGTGGTATGTTTCGGCTTCGATTATCGGACGGTCGGGGTGGAGGTGTCCCTGGGGAGGTAGATGAAGACGTCGGGATGGACCATGGTGGGGGTGTAGTACTGCTGGATGGCGTCGAGGATGGGTGGTGCGTAGAGGGTGGAGTGCTTCGGCTGGGTGCGGTCGGCGGAGGCGGCGAGCTGGACGGCTCCGTACTGGTGGGTGCGGAGGCCGTCGACGATGACCTGGGGGTCGAGCTTGCCGAAGGAGATGAGGCGGGTGGCGTTGAAGGGGTCGTAGAGGTAGGGTTTGCCGGCGTCGAAGCAGCGGAGGAGGCTCTCGCAGAGGGCGGGGCCGGGGCGGGACTCGATGAGGGCGACCTCCTGCGCGAAGGTTGCCTGGTCGGCCATGGTCTTGCGGAGGTTGCGGACGGGGTTCTGATCGCCGTAGCGGACCCAGGGGATGATCAGCGAGGCGAAGAGCAGGAGGGGGGCGTAGGCGGTCCAGGGGGAGGCGGTCCAGGCGGTCTGGGTGAGGTCGGAGGATTCGATCCGCACGAAGAAGAGGCCGACGAGGATGGAGAAGGCGATGAGGATCGAGAAGATGATGTTGATGGAGACGCCGGTGGCTCCGCTGAAATATCCGCCGATGAAGAGGCTCGCGATAAGGAGGAGGGCGGCGATGCGGCGGCGGCTGTCGGCCGAGAGCTGGAAGGCCATGTAGAGCGAGATGAGCAGGGGGAGGGCCAGGTACTTCAGCTTGTTTCCGAGGCCGTGGTACATCTCGACGAGATGGGAGTCGCGTGGGGTGAGCATCTCCGCGATGTAGAAGGGGCCGCCGAAGTGGAGGTTGAGGGCGACGGAGATTCCGGCGAGGATGAGGCCGATGACGCTGAACCAGGCGGCACGGACCAGAGAGAAGAAGAGCAGATCGATGAGGATGGCGAGGGGAAAGTCGATCTGGCTGTGCTTGATGTTGCCGCCGACGACGAGGAGCAGGGCGGTCATGGCGAGGCCGACGTAGCTTTCGCGATGGCGGATGTAGACGAGCAAGCCGGCGACGAAGAAGAGCTGGGCGAGGAGCTGGGGGTCGTCCATTCCGACGTAGGGGTCGGCGACGGTGCAGAAGAGGGCGAGGGTAAAGAGGCTGGTGAGGATGGCGGCTCGGCGGGAGGCTCCGAGGGTGGAGACGATGGCCCCGACGAGGATGCAGGTGGCGGCGAGGCTGAGGAGCGAGACGATGCGGGCGGTGAAGAGGAAGTCGTGGGTGAGGTGGTGCAGCCAGCTCATGAGCACGAACGAGAGCATGGGGTAGTTGACGCAGGTCCATGCGTACTTCACCGGGTAAAGGAACCGATGATGGAGGACGAGGTCGGCGTTGTAGATGTTCCAGCCTTCGTTGTAGTTGACCTCGACGCGGAAGAAGGATCGGACGACGGGGTAGAAGGCGGTGAGGGCGGCGAAGGCGGTGCAGATCCAGAGGATGAAAGGGGCGATGGGGCGACGGGGGAGATTTCGGGCCATGCTTGGATCTGGACTCACTGGCTGCCTTTGGTTGGGGTGGGGACGGCTTCGAAGGTGGTGACGGCGGTGTGTTTGCGGCGGCGCTGGGGCATCTGCCAGGTGAAGAGGCTGGTCATGGAGTAGTTCCAGACGGAGCTGATGACGACCCCGGCGAGACCGGCGAGGAACCAGGGGGCTCCCGAGAGGAGGATGGCGCGGGCGAAGGTGACGTTGGCCCAGGCGCCGAAGGAGCAGGCGAGCCAGAAGGAGAGGACTCCGGTGAAGAGGCGGACGCCGCGGAGCTTGCGGTCGCGGTAGGTGATGAGGTTGTTAAGGAAGAAGTTGCCCGTCATCGCGACGATGGTGGCGGCGATCTGCGAGACGAGGAAGGTCCTGTGGAAGACGAGCATCAGCAGGGAGAGGCAGGCGAGGTGGATGATGAGGCCCGTTGCTCCGACGAGGGAGAAGACGGCGAAGCGGGTTGGGACGAGGCCTCCGGTGACCTTGTTGATGATGAGGAAGAGGTATTCGATGGCGGCGTTGAAGTCGAGCTTGCTGTCTCCGTGGACGCGATTGCGGAAGCTGTAGCCGACCTCTCCGACGCGGACGGGGCGTTTGCTGGAGGAGACGACGTCGACGAGGATCTTGAAGCCTCCGCCCTGGAGCTCGTGGACGTTCTCCATGAAGAAGGCCCGGTTGAGCAGGAAGAAGCCGCTCATGGGGTCGCTGATCTTGCAGTGGCAGACGGCCTGGCTGATCTTTTCTCCGAGCCGGCTGAGGAAGACGCGCCTGCTGGAGAACTGGCCCATACTTCCGCCGGCGGCGTTGCGGGTTCCGACGACAACGTCTAGGGATTCGATCTGCAGGAGGTCGAGCATTCTGGGAAGGATGGTCTCGTCGTGCTGGAGATCGGCATCCATGATGGCGACGAAGTCCGATGAGCTGGCCATGATGCCCTCGATGCAGGCGGATGCGAGGCCACGGCGTCCGACGCGATGGACGAGGCGGACCCTGGGGTCGCGCTGGGCGTGGTAGCGAACGAGGTCGGCGGTGCCGTCGGGCGAGTCGTCATCGACGAAGATGACCTCCCAGGTGAGGCCACGGAGGACGTTTTCGAGCCGGGAGAGGATTTCGCCGACGTTCTTGCGCTCGTTGAAGGTGGGCAGGACGACGGCGAGGTCGATGCCGTGAGTCTGACGGGTGGATTCGCCGGATGATGGTGCGGGGGTGTCGGCTGAAGAGACTTCGGCGGTAGAGATGTGAGAACCCATGAACGAACACTCCTCTAACCGGGCGGGCAGCATGTGCGTGGACCAGACTCCGGGGGACCGTGCTGAGACGCGGAGGGCGGTTTTAGCTAAATTCAGCCATCTTCAGCTTAGCAAGCGGCTTATTGGGGGTCAAGAATGCCGGAAGCCGGAGCGAGCGGGCACCTGATGCCGATGATTCCAGGGATGGTGTGCGAACGAACGAGCATACCGTGCGATGCGTCGCCCAGGGAATGCGTCGCCCAGGATGGGATGCTTTCCCTTTTTAGTCTACTAATTGACGGGATCTGCACGTTCTGTTCGTACAACGGTACGCCCGGGGTGTTGCAATGGGCGCGTGCGGAGGTGGTGCGATGGTGAATCTCGATAGGCGATGGGCACGCTGGGGCGTCATTGCGAGTGTGGTTTTTCTGCCGGTGATTCCGGGTGGGCGCCGGCTTCGGGCGCAGGAGGTGACGGCGACGGCCATCCTCGAGCGGATGACCGCGATGAACCGGGAGCGGCAGGAGGCGTTGGAGTCCTACACGGCGGATCGGGTGTATCGGGTGGCATACAAGGGGATCGGCGGGGCGCACGAGGCGGAGATGGTGGTTCATGCGGAGTATCGGGCTCCGGGGGTGAAGCACTTTACGGTGGTGGCGGAATCGGGCTCGAAGATGCTGTGCGAGAAGGTGCTGCGGAAGCTGGTGGAGGGTGAGGAAGAGGGGTCGAAGCGGGCGAGCCAGATGCAGTCGGTATTGAGCGCGGAGAACTACACGGCGGAGGTTGTGGGGCAGGAGGACGTGGGTGGGGTGCGGACCTGGGTGCTGGAGGTCGCGCCACGGGTGGCGACGAAGTTCACCTATCGGGGCAGGGTTTGGGTGAGCATGGAGGATGCGGCAGTGGTCCGGGTGCTGGCGGAGCCGGCGAAGAATCCATCGTTCTGGATCGGCAAGGCGCGGTTCGACTCTCAGTACCAGAGGATCGGGGGCTTCTGGCTGCCGAAGGCAAATACATCGGTGAGTCATGTGCGGCTGGGAGGCGAGGCGAGGCTGACGATCGACTATGGGACGTATACGATCTCGGGGGCGAATTCGGCCAGGCCGGAGACCGGCCAGACGGTGCTGGCGCAGCGTGAGGTTCTATCGGCTGCTTCGATGCGGTGAGCTGACGAACTCGGCAACGGAGGGGCTGTGCTACTCTTCGTCCAACCATGGCCCAGACAGAACATGAACTTCCGCGTGTGCTGAACGCGGCGCACGCGACCTCCATCGTGGTGGGAATCATTATCGGCAGCGGCATCTTTCTTGTTCCTCGGGAGATGATGGCAGCCGTGGGCAGTTCGGGAATGGTCTACACCGTGTGGATCGTGGGTGGGCTGCTGTCGCTGTTCGGGGCGATGACCTATGCGGAGATTGCGGCGATGCGCCCGCTGTATGGCGGGGAGTATGCCTTTTTGCGCGAGGCGTATGGGGATACGGTCGCGTTTCTCTATATGTGGACGTGGATCACGATCGCCAAGCCGGCTTCGATCGCTACCATTGCGGCGGGTCTGATGCGGGTGCTGGGGACGTTTGGGATGTTCCGGTTCTTTGGGCAGCCGGCGTTTGCACATCTGCTGTGGAGCCAGGTGTTTGCGATCGCGGCCACGTGGCTGATTACAGGGCTGAACATCATCGGGACGAGGAAGGCGGGGAACGTTCACCTGGCGCTGACGTGGCTGAAGGGGCTGCTGATCGTCGTGATCGCGGTTTTCTGCTTTGTGTTTGCAAGAGGGCATGGAGACTGGCACAACTTCGGGACGAGCTTTGCCGGGGCGCGGGGCGGGTTCGCGGGATTCATGGTCGCGCTGATCGCGGCGTTGTGGGCCTATGACGGGTGGAGCGATGTAACGCAGTTGGCGGGGGAGATCCAGAGGCCGGAACGGAATATGCCGCTGGCGCTGATCGGCGGGGTGGCCATTGTGGGTGGGCTGTATATGCTGACCAACGCGGCGATCCAGTATGTCCTGCCGGCGGGAGCGATCGCGGGCGCGGAACGGCCGGCGGCGGATGCGATGCGGCTGGTGGCTGGTGCTGCCGGGGCGGCGCTGGTGTCGATCGGGATGGCGGTTTCGATCTGCGCGACGTTTGTGGGGTCATCGCTCTCGGGGGCGAGGGTGCCGTTCGCGGCGGCGCGGGATGGGCTTTTCTTTCGTGGGCTGGCGCATGTGAGTCCGCGGTTTCATACGCCGTCGAGCGCGCTGATTTTGCAGGGGGTGCTGAGCTCCCTGCTGCTGCTGGCGATCGGGAGGTTTCAGGCGCTGTTCTCGCTGGCCATCTTTGCGGAGTGGATGTTTTATGCGCTGACGGCGAGCACGATCTTTGTGTTTCGCCGGAGGGATGCGGTGGGGACGCGGGTGTTCAGCGTGTGGGGATATCCGGCGGTGCCGGTGCTGTTTATCCTGGCGGCGGGGGTGCTGCTGGTGTTCTCGATCATGGACCAGCCGCGGAATTCGATTGCGGGAATGGCGGTGATCCTGCTGGGGATTCCGGTGCATGCTTTGTATCAGCGGGGGCGGAAGGGCAAGGACTCCACTGCGGTCACTTCGTGACTTGTATACCGCTTCGCGTGGTGCTCCCGATGGTCGCAACGGGATTCATACGGGTTCGGGGCGCGTGAGGTAGAGGAGGGTGAGGAGGAGGATGACGAACATCCGGAAGGCGGCGTCCTGACCGTTCCATATCTTGGACTGCCACATGAGGAACCACTCGCCGCCAACCGAGATGAAGGCCAGGAACCATTGCAGGGCTCCGAGGGTGAGGGCGAGGATGGCGATGGACTTGGCGCGTTCGAAGGCGGGGGCGGGGGCCTTGAAGGCGAGGAGAAGACGGGCCGCTCCCCACCAGCAGAGGATGGCGGTGACGGTCTCCCACGCGATGATGGAGAGGTAGAAGAGGGTATGGATCCGGGGCTGGGGAAGGGCGCGCCAGAGGCCGTGGTTTCCGGGGAAGGTCGTATCCATGGACAGGACGTGGCGGACGAACTGGTAGTTCGAGTTGTAGTCGGTGAGGTTGTTGAAGACGACGAGGAGATAGTACAGGCCGATGGCGGAGAGGAGGGCGAGCTTCGAGAGGCGGTGGATGGTTTGGGGGGTCTGCGTCATGGCCGGGCCTTCTCCACGGAGGACGTGGGGTTGGTTGCGAAGGTCCGGAAGTAGGCGGTGAGGGCGGCGAGGGTCTGGGCATCGTAGTCCGGGTTCGAGGCCATGTTGGAGTGGGGATTGATCTTCTTCGGGTCCTGGATGTAGGCGCTGAAGAAGGATGCGTCGTTGAGGGCGATGGTGGCGAGGAAGGACCAGTTGAGGCCGGACTTGGTGCCGCCGACGTCGCCCTGGGAGTGGCAGCGGAGGCAGTTTTGTTTGGCGATGGCGAAGCCCTGGGCGACGGGTGAATCGGGCGGGTGCTGGCCGGGTGGGGTGATGGGGCCGAAGGTCTGGGCGGCGGTGGTGAAGTTGAGGCGGAGGATGTTTTCGGGGATCTGGGGCTCGTCGGCGTGGGCGAGGATGCGGAAGGTGGGGACGAAGTGGGCGTAGGCGATGAAGTAGGGGCCGGGGTCGCGCTGGTGGGTTTCGGCGGCCCAGGCTGCGGGGGCCTTGCCGTTGATGCTGAGGGCGAGGATGGGGTGGTGGGCGGCGATGTAGTCGGCGGGATAGTGGGTGCGGTAGCGGTCGGTGCAGAGAGCGTCGACGAGATCGGAGGTGGGAGGGACGGCGAGGGCGAGGAGGAGGTCTTCGAGGAGGACGCCGGAGATGCGGAGGGATGGTTCGATCTGAGGAGAGAAGTTTCCGTCGCCGGTGATGGCGGTGGTGATCTGGGGGAGGGCGAGGAGCTGGGCACGGCTGATGAAGACGGTGGTGGCAGGAGCAAAGCCTGTGAGTTCGAGGTCCGTAGGGTCGTGGCGGGTGGGGCTGGGGATGAGGCGGGGGGATTGGGACTGGCAGATGGTGAAGGCCCAGGCGAGCAGGATGGCTGGAGCGAGTCTGCCGAGGGGATGGGTTCGGGACATATTCGGATACTAACCCGGCTTTGGGGACGGACGTGATAGATTACGGAGCCATGGGTGCGGAAGAATCGATTGCGAGACTTGGGATTGTGTTGCCGGAGGCTCCGGCGGCGGGTGGGAACTACGTGTCGGCCAAGACGGTGGGTGGGCTGGTGTATCTGTCGGGGGTGATCTCGAAGGACGGCGGGGGGGTAGTTGCCGGAACGTTGGGGTCGGAGAGGACGCTAGAGGACGGCTATGCGGCGGCGCGACAGTGTGCGCTGATGCAGATGGCGGTGCTGCGGAGGCACCTGGGATCGCTCGATGCGGTGAAGGAGATTGTGAGCGTCAACGGGTATGTGAACGCGGTGGCGGGATTTCCGGATACTCCGAAGGTGATCAATGGCGCTTCGGACTTGCTGGTCGAGGTGTTCGGAGACGCCGGACGGCATGTGCGGGCGGCGATCGGGGTGAGTTCGCTGCCGCGGAATGCGCTGGTGGAGTTGCAGATGGTGGTGGCGATCTAGATGGAACATACGCTTGGCGCGGAGCCGACGCACTCGGTCTGGGACAGGACGATGGAGCCTCGGCTGCGGATTGCGCCGGGGGATGTGGTCCACATGGAGTGCGTGGATGCGAGCGGGGGCCAGGTGGGGCCGGGATCGACGGTGGAGGGTTTTCTGGGGATCGATCGAACGAGGATCCATGCGCTGACCGGGCCGGTGTGGGTGGATGGGGCGGAGCCTGGGGACGTGTTGCAGGTGGATGTGCTGAAGGTCGCGCACAAGGGCTGGGCGTGGTCGAGCGTGATCAGCGGGCTGGGGTTTCTGGATGCTCGATTTACAGAGCCTTATCTCTTTCAGTGGAAGCTGGATCGGAATGCGAGTTTGTCGATGGCTCCGGCGGTGGTTCCGCTGAGGCCGTTCTGCGGGGTGATGGGGGTGGCTCCGGCTGAGCCGGGGGCGCATCGGACGCGGCCTCCGGGATACTTTGGCGGGAATATGGATGTGCGGGAGTTGAGCGAGGGGGCGACGCTCTACCTGCCTGTGAGCAATGCGGGGGCGCTGTTCTCGGCAGGGGATGCTCATGCGGCGCAGGGGGACGGGGAGGTGTGTATCAACGGGATGGAGTGCCCGGCGGATGTTTCGTTACGGTTTTCGTTACATAAGCAGAGGACGCTGCGTGGTCCGATGATTGAGGCGGCGGCTCGGGTTGGGGAAGATGGAGCGGCGTGGATCGTGGTGGAGTCCGGGGAGGATGCTTTCAAGACTGCGCAGACGGCTACGTCGCGTTTGATCGACCTGCTGGTCGCGGAGTGGGGATTCTCGGACGTTCATGCTTACATTCTTTTGAGTGTGGCGATGCGGCTGCGGTTGAGCCAGGTGGTGAACCGTCCGATGACGACGGTGAGCGCGGGGATTGCGAAGAGCATTCTGCCGGGGCGGAGGCTGTTTTCGCGATGACCATCAATGATCCGGAGGTGCATGCGGAGCTGACGGCGCTGTATCCGGAGTACGAGGCGGCGCTGGTGGCGAACGATGTGGAGACGCTGACGCGGATGTTCTGGGCGTCGGATTATGCGATGCGGTTTGGGGTGACGGAGAATCTGTACGGGATGGAGGAGATCGAGGCCTTCCGCAAGGCGCGGCCCGGGGTGGGGCTGGCGCGGAGGGTGACTCGGCTGGAGGTGGTGACGTTTGGCCGGGACTTCGGGAGCGTCACGCTGGAGTTCGAGCGGGAGACCGCGGCGAAGACAGTGCGGGGGCGGCAGAGCCAGGTGTGGGTGCGGCTTGCGGAGGGCTGGCGGATTGTGGCGGCACATGTGTCGATCCTCGCTTAGTCGCGGTGGCGGGTAAGCTTCCGGAATTGGGGTTCCGGAAGCGGAGTGGGCTGAACCACATCGGGCTCACTTTTTTGTGGACATAGGAGAAATATCCGGTAATCTTCTGGTTATCAGCACTTAACACGATTCAGGCCCGCGACAAGCCTTCCGCGGAGAATAGACGACTACAAACGACAGCGTATCGCTGATCGGTGAGTCTGTTCTGCGTCTCCCCCCTGTGCGCTTCACACCTTCTCTGGAGGTAATGCCCTCGTGTATCAAAAATCCCTCTTCTCCCTGGTTCTATCTTTGGTTTGCCTGGCAGGCGTGCTGGTGCAGCCGATCGCGGCCCGTGGCCAGCAGACGCTGGGAGGCATCGTCGGGACGGTGACGGACGTGACCGGTGGCGTGTTGCCCGGGGCGATCGTGACGGCGGTGGATGAGGGCACACACCTGACCCGGACGGCAAAGGCCAACGACGCGGGCAGCTATGCGCTGCAGAACCTTCCCATCGGCACGTATACGGTGACGATCGCGAACCAGGGATTCGCGACCAACCGGTTTCCGGGGATCGTGGTGCAGGCGGATCGAACGATCACGCTTCCGGCGCAGTTGAAGATCGGGGCGGTGAGCGATTCGGTGACGGTCGAGGCGACTCCGATGCTGAACGCTACGGATACGACGAACGGCTATGTGCTGGACAAGGCGCAGATTGAGGCGGTGCCTCTGCCGACGGGAAGCTTTACCGGGCTGGCGATTCTTTCGCCGGGTGTGAATGCGGAGTTGCCCGGCGGGACGGGAGCGAACTCGGGGCTGGGGAATGCACCGATCTGGGCGAATGGGCAGCGCGATACGAGCAACAGCTTCTCGCTGAATGGCGTGGATGTGAGCAACCTGTTCAACGGCAAGAGTACGAGCCAGGTGGGATCGGCGCGGGTGGTAAACAGCACGGGTGTCTCGACGAGCAACGGGGCGGCGGGTGTTATCCAGTCGGCCGCTTCGATCTATCTGTCGATCGGCAATGCGATTCCGACGCCTGCTCCGGAGACGATCCAGGAGGTTCGGGTGAACGCCTCGATGTACGACGCGCAGCAGGGTTCGACGTCGGGCGCGCACATCGACATGAGCACGTCTTCGGGAACGAACCTTTATCACGGTACGGCCTATGCACATCGTGGAACGAACGCCATGAACGCGGCTCCGTTCTTCTTCAAGAACGACCAGGACATTCCGGACAATCTGAAGAATCCACAACTGCATCGGTACATTGTGGGTGGGACGTTTGGTGGGCCGATCATCAAGGACAAGCTGTTCGGATTCGTCTCTTACCAGCACCTGCATGTGTCGGATTCGGAGATCGGATACTCCTTTCTGGATGTTCCGGTGGGGCTTTCGGACACGACGCGCGATGCGGCGAGTTTCGCCAATTTGATCAATAACCCATTTGGTTATTGCACTGACGCCGCAACTGCGGCAGCCGTCGACCCTTGCACCAAACTTGCCGCGAGCCGGGTGGACAAGACGGCCCTCGCGCTCTTCAACTCTCCATCACTTCCGGGGCAGCCGGGCGAGTGGCTGATCCCGAACGATACCGGGTCGGGAAGCCTTTCGTCGACTCATCCTTTCAACGCGTTCATCCCAGGCACGGGTCGGTTCAAGGCGGACATGGTGGTCGCGAATCTGGACTACAACGCTACCGCGAAGGACACGATCGCTCTCAAGTACTTCTACCAGCATGATCCGACGCTGGCGCCTTATGCCTACTCGAGCGTTCCGGGATTTACCGAACACCTTGACTCGGGAGCGCAGGTCTTCTCGATCATCAATACGTACCTGGTGCGTCCTAACCTGAGCACGACCCAGACGCTGGGCTTCCTGCGGGAGAAGACCTACGCGACCAACGAACAGCCGTTCGGGCCTTCGGCGATTCCGGGCGGATCGCAGGGTACGGTGTCGATCAATGAGTTTGGTTCGAACTACTTTCCGGGGGTCTCGATCGTCAACGTCCTGGGCGAGACGGCCTATGCGGCGGGGATTGGAACGGGCATTCTGAATATCGGACCCAACGCCGAGGGGCAGGCGTCGAACACGGGGGTGTTTCAGAATCGGCTGCAGCCCTCCGCCAATGCCATCCTGACCTTTGGCAGGAACACGCTGAGCTTCGGGTTGAACTACAGCTATACGCAGCTGAACACGATCGACCATCGCACCGGCACGGGAACGGTTGCGACCGATGACCTGAGCGCCTATGCGCAGGGGTATGTGACGCCGGGCGGATCGTCGACAGGCTTCTATGTGAGCAGCTATCTACAGGGCAATGCCAATCGCTACTATCGCGCGAACCAGGTGGGAACGTATGCGCAGGACAAGTTCCAGGTGACTCCGACGATCAGCCTGACGGCCGGCGTGCGGTACGACTGGGATGGCGGACTGACGGAGAAGAATGGGCGCATCTTCAACTTCGACCCCAAGCTTTACAGCTACGATGAGCCTTCCGACACGATCAACAATCCAGGTTTCATTATCGCGGGGAACAATACGAACGGGACGCAGGGGGTGAGCAACACGACGCTTACCGGGAGGCAGTGGGGGATCGCTCCGCGGGTGGGCATCGCGTGGCAACCGGAGATGTTCAAGAGCAAGGTGGTGGTGCGGAGCGGCTTCGGGATGTACTACGATCGCGGCGAGCTGTTCACCTACTTCTCTCCGGGATACGCGATCGGGACGGTAACGGGCGGACCGTTCGGCGTGAACCAGCAGCTTCCCTTCGTGACCGCATCAAGCTGCCCGACGGCGACGCTCTACAGTTATTACATTCCCACGTGTGGTGGACTGGAGGCGAATGGTGATCCCTTTGCGCCGCCGACCATCTCTCCCACGGCGGCGACCGGCAACCTCGCGAACCCCTACTCGACCACACTGCGGAATCCGGTTTCATCCAGCCCTAAATCTTCGGACCTGAAGAATTATCTTCCAAACATCGCGGCCATCTCCGAGGGTGGCCAGCCGATCTCGCTGGGTGTCTACGACCGGAACAACAAGCTGCCCTATACCTACAACTACACGCTGGATATCCAGTGGCAGCCGCGCAATGACCTGGCGATCTCGGTGGGGTATGTGGGCAACATCGGCAAGCACCAGGTTATTCCGGTCCCCTTCAATCAGCCTGGGATCGCGTCGCCATCGAATGTGATTCACAAGGAAAAGTACACCTACGGGAACACGGTCGGAAACGTCAGCCTTCCGGACGGCAATGACTATCGGGCCGACTATGAAGGCGGCAACGTCGACCATCGCGTTCCCTATGTTGGATACGCGGCGGAGTCGATTATCTATCGGGCGGCGGGTGTGGATGCCTACAATGCCCTGCAGGCGCATGTCGAAAAGCGCATGAGCCATGGGTTGCAGGTCGGTGCTTCCTATACCTACTCGCATGCGCTGGATGAACATAGCGGAATCGGGCTCTTCTACAACGGGAACAATCCGCTGAACCTGCGGGATGCGTATGCTTCTTCGGACTTCGACCGGACCCATGTGGTGAACTTCAGCTATGTGTTCCGGCTTCCGGATGTGGCTCGTAAACATTCGCTCGAGGGCTACGTTGCCAACGGGTGGTCGCTGGTGGGGCTGACGGTTCTGCAGAGCGGGCAACCATACAGCGTTATCGACTTCACAGGCGCGGTGGGCAGCATCTACTACAGCACCAACAACGGCATTACGAACCCGATCGTTCCGCTGGCTGCGGGGTGCACTCCGCAGAATGCGAAGACGGGTAAGTCCGGTGCGTTTGGGGATGCGGCGCTGAAGTCCTCCTGCTTCACGGTTCCGCTGCTGGCACCGGGCGCGCTGAATGGGGCAATTCCCACGACGGATCCCTACGAGACGGACTTCACCCATGGACAGCGGAATATCTTTCGGCAGTCGTTCCAGAAGCGGGCGGATGTGTCGCTCATGAAGGAGACCGCCCTCTCCGATCGCTATAGCCTGAAATACACCTTCGATGTCTACAACCTGACCAACACGGCTGTCTTCGACGTTCCGGGGAACGAGGTCAGTCAGAATCAGAACTTCAATTCGTTCCCGAAATATCCTAACTCGGACTCGACTGCCCCGACCCAGGCCTTGCCAACATCCTGTGGGGGCGACAACACGGGCTTTTATAACTGCCCAAATGGGATCGGTGTAGTCACCCATACGATCGGCAGCCCACGGCAGGTTCAGATGTCGCTGAAGCTGCTCTTCTAAACCACCGATCTAAAGGCATAGCAGGCGGGTCAGCCAATGGGGCTGGCCCGTTTGCTATTGGATGAGGTCGATGGTGAGCTCTTCGACGGGCGCAGCGGCGAGACTTTGCTGCAGGTCGACTGGTGTGGGGAAGGTGTGGCCTTCGACGTGGCGGGCGGGGAGGGTGAGGGTGAGGGATGGCTGGTCGAAGGGCCACGGGGTGAGACGGAAGGTGCGGGGTTTGGTGGCGAGGACGTCGATGACCTGGGCGGATCCGTCGTGGGTGCGGAGGGGATGGAGCAGGGTGGAGGGTTCCATGTACGCCACGCAGCTTAGCAGGGAGAGGTTGTCGCAGGCCCGGAGGAGGCGGAAGTTCTCGAGGATGCGCTGGTCGGTGACGTCCGATGCGAGGTACTGCGGGTCGGCGCGAACTTCGGACCGGAGTCGATCCTGGCGCTGGCGTTGGCGATCGAGGAAGGCGTCGAGCAGGTGAAGTTGCGCGGGGGCGATGGTGGAGCGGTCGGCGCGATCGGTGAGCAGGTTGTAGGTGTGCATGGAGACGAGGAGGGCGGCGTAGGCGTTGGTCGACTCGACCTTCTGGACGGCGCTCTCGCGGACGGCGAGGTAGTCTTCCAGATCGATCTCTTCGAAGGCGGAGTACTTGCCGACGAGCTCATGGGAGAAGGCGGAAGGCTTGCCCTGGCGGGTGATGGTGGGGTTGGCGTCGCGGGCGGCCCATCCGTCGTCGTGGACGTGGATGGCGTGGAGGACGCTGGCGCGGGGTTCGGGTGGGCTGAAGAGGGCGTTGCCCCAGTGCGTGGCGAAAGCTCCGGCGAGGCGGGCGTGGTCGGGGTGGGTGATGAGCCACCATCCGGTCTTTGATTCCATTCGCAGCATGGGTTGGGATCTCTTTCGGGGGATTCGGGACTTTAGTCTTCGGTGGTGGTGCGGGCGGACTCGTGCCAGCGATGGAGGAAGAGCCACTCGAGGAACATGACGGCGAAGAAGAAGCTGAAGCCGAGCGCGGTGGCGGCAGCGACGAGGGCGAAGAGGTAGTCGGTCTCCATCTGGGCGTTGGCGTACTGGATGGCGTACCCGATTCCGCCGACGCCGACGCGAGCGGTGCCGGCGAAGAGCTCTCCGGTGATGGCTCCGATGACGGCGATTCCGCTGGCGACGCGGATTCCGGTGAAGAGGGATGGGAGGGCGTGGGGGAGACGGAGCTTGAGCAGGATCTGGGCCTGGGACGCCTTGTTCATCAGGA
>JAMFSC010000261.1 GCA_026225095.1 bacterium | reverse complement strand
GGGTAGCTGTAACCATATTCGACCTTGGTAATCCTGCCCGATTCGATGTGCGCCGTGCGGTGCCAGGTCTGGACGATGAAGCGGTCCTTGGCTTGAACATCCCCGAACACCACGATCTCGTAGTGGGAGCCCTTGTCACCGGGGAGGACCTTGCGAACGCATGGCATCCAGCCACCGACCAGGCCTTCGTGACGCTTGTTGGCGAGCTCGTTGGTCAACTCCTTGAAGTACTGCGAAGGATGATAGGTCCGCGTGCTGCCGCTGGGATAGACGGGCATCGTGTCGGAGCACTCGCGGGTTCCGACGAAGGTATTCCAGGCCGGCCGGTAGTTCGGGTTGGGCTTGGTGGGGTGGAAGGAGCTCATGGGCGGCGCAGCGCGGCGCACTTCATCTTCAACCGGGTCGGAGCCGTGAGAAAGCAGCTTGTCTGCCAGCAGGTCGGGGCCTGCCATTCCGATGTCCTTGATGTCGAGACCAAGGTGCTGCGGGCCTTCGTCAGCGAAGGTGGCCTCTGCCGTCTTGCGCAGAACCCGGGCCTGTCCGGTGGACGAAAGGAAGGTAATAACCCCGTCGCGACTGCGAAGATCTTCGTACACCGTCCAGGTCTCCTTGCCACGAGGAAAGTAGCAAAGCAGGCTGTGGCCTTCGGTGGAGACCCCGGCGGCTGGCTGCAGACCCCCACCGGGGCCCTCAAAAAGGGTAGGGGCCACAGCCTCGCCGCGTGTGGCGAGGTTGTGGAGGACCGCGGTGCTAGCCGCCACGTTCTTCAGGAAGTTTCTTCTGTCCATGATCTCCTCTGGAGGCCTGGTTGCTGTCGGCTAGGGATGCGTAGGGTGTTCGCCGTAGTACCTCCAACTCGTCTTGAAGTCGGATGTAAGTGGTTGGCGTTCGAGGTCGGCCCGCAGCATCTCGATGGGCATCGCTCCCTCATGCAGGATGGCGTCGTGGAATTGGCGATCGGTCATCTTGTGCCCGTCTACCACCAACTCCTTGTGGAGCGCCCGGATCTGCAACGCCCCCATCAGGTACGCGCACTGGTAGAGAGGCCCCACGGAGCCGTCAAACGACCGGCGAACCTCGGCCAGGGCATTCTCCGATTCAAAACCCACATTGTCGATCAGGAATTGAACACACTGTTGCGGGGTCCACTTGCCGAGGTGGAAGTTCATCGTGAAGATGACCCTTGCCGACCGGTGCATCCGCCAGACCAGCGCTCCAACCCGCTCTTCGGGCGTGCGGTTGAAGCCTTTGTCCCAGAACAGCATCTCCCACCAAAGCGAGTTGCCTTCACCCCAGAAGGGCGTAGAGAAGGGCCGACGGTACCCATGGTAACGGGCCGTCATATAAAACTGCAGGAAGTGGCCCGGGATCATCTCATGAAAGGCCGTAGCGTGAGCGAAAGGAATGTTGTTGCCGCGCATGCTCATCTCGCGCTGTTCGTAGGTCATCGTGTCCGTGGGGTACGAGACGCTGATCTCATTGCCCCCAGTGAAGAAGGGATTCACAAGCTGGCGCTCCGGCGTCATCATGATCATCCGCCATGTCTCTTCGGCTAACGGCGGGACCGTGACGAGGTCGTTCTTCTTGACGAAGTCGGTGCCTTCGACGACCAGCCTGCGGATGAGTTCGGGCTGCTCCCCGGGCGGAACATGCATCTGTTTCACCTTCTCCACCGCAGCGTGCCAGTCATCGCCGAAGCCCATCTCGCGGGAGGCCTTGAGCATCTCCTTCATGCACCAGTCATACTCGGTCTGAGCGATGGCGGTAAGTTCCTCGGGCGCGTACGGGATCATGTCGTCGGAGAGCTGGTTCAGCAGCGCTTCCCGGCCAACCGGGTCGCCGATGATGGTGGTCTTGTCGTCGGGCTTGATCCCAATCAGTTTTTCTTTCAGGAAGACGCTGTAAGCCGTGATGGCCTTGTCGGCTTCCTTATAAGGCTGGTCAACCCACCAGGTGAAGAGCGGATCGTAGCCGTCATACTGCCTGTACCAGTCCTTCAGCTCGGCGGAGAGCTGACGGGTGGCCTGGACCGCACGGTTGGCGACGACCGGGTTGACCGTCGGTTTGGCGTCGGATGCCTTGGGGTCGAGCTCCTTTCGGGTGGCTTCGATCTGCTGGACGAGAGCAGCGAGCAGCGCTGCATCCTTTTCACCGTCGGGTCGCTGCATCTGGCGCTTGGAGTCGAGCAGCTTCTCAATCGGCGCAGCAAACGGAAGCAGCGGCTGCATCTCGTCGATGCGGTGCTTCTGGATGGTGAGCTGGTGACCGTCTGCCGTAAGGCGGTTCTTGAGCAGCAGGTAGTCGACGCGATCGTCCTGGTTCAGGCTGTTGAAGTCAATGGTGGCGAGCATCGCGAGCTCATCCCCGTAGAACTTTTCGAAGCGCGCGACAGCAGCCGGCGAGATGGCCAGGGAGTAAGTGCGGGTCAGACCATTGCGGTCTGCCGTGTACTGCTCAATGATGCTGGGCATCCTGCGCTCGGGCGGGGTCGCCGGAGGATTGGCCGCGACCGCCTGCCCCGGAAGGCCGAGCAGGATGGAAAGAGCTGGCAGTGCATGGGCGATCTTCCTGTAAATCCGCATCATGAGTCTCTCGCAGGTTCAAATGGGTGAGGAAAGCCAACGCGGGAGAGTCCCGTGTGGTCTTTCGCAGCTTGCTCTTGATAGAGCAAGTTATACCGCAAGAATCTGGAGTTGTATACAAATATGTATTTGCATTAGTCTACTTGCAACCTCACAGGTGTATTTTCACGACCGGTTGCATCGACCGCGGGAGAGCTTCATGAACGTTGCGTTGAGAGCACCACGGACGCTCTTCGTCCTGGCGGTGTTGGCGTTATCGACGATCTGCACGCAGGGCCAGGGATCGCTGGCGGACTATCAGCGGGCGCACGCCCTGCAGGCCAGGGCGCGCGACCTGGTGGTGAACACCCCGGGGTCGGTCACGTGGATCGGGACCACGGACAGCTTCTGGTACTCGCGGTCGGTGAAGGGTGGAAACGAGTTCATCCTCGTGGACGCGGACAAGGCGACGAGAGCCCTGGCGTTCGACCATGCGAAGCTGGCAGAGGCCATCTCAAAGGTGGTGGGCAAGCCATATACGGCCCTCAAGCTTCCGTTCGCGCCGCGTCCGGGTGGCCGGGCGGCGGTCCGTCCGGTCCTTGGGGTGATGCCGGCCAAGACCCCGTTGACCTTCCTGGAAGGGTCGAAGGTGATTCAGTTCGGGACCGACGGGATCCTCTACAAGTGCGAGCTTACAAACTATGCGTGCACAAAGGAAGGCCCCATTCCTCCCCCGGCGAATGGGCGGCACGAGGCTTCGTTCGTCAGTCCCGAAGCAAGCCTTGAGGGGCCCGGAGGCGATCCGACAGACGGCATCGAGTATCAACCGCCCGCGCCGCAGGAAGGCGATGAGGGCCGGTTCGCACAGCTCCAGAGACCATGTGGTCCGCGCCCCCCGGAAGCCGCAAGAGGGCAGGGAACCGCACGCAACGGACGCCCCGGCGTGTCCTCCCAGGTCCTCGGCCAGATGCCACCCGAACCCGCAGAGGTTTGCGCCTCGTTCGACGGCAAGATGGAAGCGTACATCCAGAACTTCAACCTGTTTATCAAGCCGGTGGGCAGCAAGGATCCTGGCGTGCCGTTCAGCTTCGATGGGTCCGAAGGGAACTACTACACGCTGCGTTCAGTGGCATGGTCCCCCGACTCGAAGAAGCTGGCCGCGTATCACACGCGCCCCGGCTACGACCGCGAGGTCATGTACATTGAGTCCTCCCCGGCCGACCAGGTGCAGCCGAAGCATACGACGATCCACTACCAGAAGCCCGGAGACGCGCTCGATATCGCCTATCCGGCTATGTTCGATGTAGCGTCGAAGAAGGAAATCGAGATCGACCACGCCTTGTTTCCGAATCCGTTCGACTTGAGCACCCCGGTCTGGTGGAAGGATAGCCGTGGGTTCACCTTCGAGTACAACCAACGCGGGCACCAGGCCTATACCGTGATCGAAGTGGACGCGCAGACAGGGCGGACGCGCCCTCTCATCGCCGAGACGACAAAGACATTCTTTTACTACAACGACCTCGGTCCGGGGCTCTCCGCCGGGCGAAAGTACCGGCACGATGTGAACGATGGAAAGGAGATCATCTGGGCTTCCGAGCGCGATGGGTGGGAACATCTCTATCTCTACGACGGCGCGACCGGCCAGGTGAAGAACCAGATTACGAAGGGCAACTGGCTCGTCCGGCAGGTCGACTTCATCGACGACGACAAGCGCGAGATCTGGTTTGAGGCAGGTGGCATCGTTCCGGGACAGGATCCCTACTTCACCCAGGCCTACCGCATCCACTTCGACGGGACCGGCCTGACGAAGCTCACCGATGCGGACGGGATGCATACGGTGACGTTTTCGAAGAATCACAAGTTCTATGTGGATACCTGGCAGCGCGTGGATCTGGCTCCGGTGACGCAACTGCGCCGATCCTCGGACCAGAAGGTGATGCTCGATCTCGACCAAGGCGATATGACGGCACTGCGCGCCGCCGGATTCAAGGCTCCCGAGGTCTTTGTGGCGAAGGGGCGTGATGGCGTGACGGATATCTGGGGAACGATCACGCGCCCGCTCGACTTCGATCCCAAAAAGAAGTATCCGGTGATCGAGAACATCTATGCAGGGCCGCAGGGGTCGTTCGTCCCGAAGACGTTTTCGCCCGTCGCTCCAGACCAGGCGCTGGCGGAGCTTGGGTTCATCGTGGTGCATATCGATGGCATGGGGACCAGCAATCGCTCCAAGGCCTTCCACGATGTGGCGTTCAAGAACCTTGGGGACGCGGGGTTTCCGGATCGTATTCTCTGGCACAAGGCGGCCGCGGCGAAGTATCCCTCCTACGATATCTCGCGGGTCGGGATCTTCGGGACCTCAGCCGGGGGACAGAGTTCGCTCGGCGGGGTTCTGTTCCATCCGGAGTTCTACAAGGTGGTTGTGACCAACAGCGGATGCCACGATAACCGGATCGACAAGATCTGGTGGAACGAGCAATGGATGAGCTGGCCGGTTGGACCGGAGTACAGCGCCTCCTCAAACGTCGATAACGCGTACCGGCTGCAGGGCAAGGCATTGATCGTCGTCGGCGAGATGGATACCAATGTCGATCCGGCGTCGTCTCTGCAAGTGGTGAATGCGCTCGTGAAAGCTCACAAGCACTTCGACATGCTGTACATCCCGGGCCAGAACCACGGCGTAGGAATCCTTGCCGACGAACACTACCGCGACGACTTCTTCGTTCACAACCTGCTTGGCGTGGAACCGCCGGATTGGAACCACGTCCCTCTGCCGCCGGAAGAGAAACCTGAGGACTAACCTCTGATCAAGTCGAGCATGTTGACTCCCGGACAGCGTAAGGCTGTCCGATCATCGAAGCCGAAGCATACCACTTTCGCAACATCATGTTTCTGTCCAGTTTTTCCAGACAACGGCCCACGTTCTGCCCGTCGAAAAGTCTCTGGTGAAACATTGGCAATTTTGCGACCGCCGCCCATAACCCCTTTAGAACACCTCGATTACAGCGATGCACCAAAAGTGAAGCAAAACAGACCACTTCATGAGACGAATTTCACCCAGTGGTCCTACCTCTAACCCTGTTCACGAACCAAACCAAAACACGTGCTAGAAAATGGCTTTCAGATTGTATTCAAAATAGTCTACAATAACGCAGATGAGCAGAGGGACCGCATTGCAGCTGAATTGGGATCCAAGGCCGATACACGCGATCGACTCGCATACGGAGGGTGAGCCCACACGCGTCATCGTCGACGGGGGGCCGGATCTCGGCACCGGCAGTCTGGCCGAACGTCTTGAAGTCTTCCGAGATCGATTCGACAGGTTCCGCTGCGCCACCGTCTGCGAACCCCGCGGCTCCGACGTCGTGGTGGGCGCTCTCCTGTGTACGCCGCAAGACCCTGCGGCCGCAACCGGAGTCATCTTCTTCAACGACGTCGGATACCTCGGCATGTGCGGCCACGGAACGATCGGAGTCGTTCGCACGCTCGCCTATCTGGGACGGATCCAGCCCGGAAAACATCTCCTCGAAACGCCCGTAGGGCCCGTCCACGCCGAACTCCACGCCGACGGCAGCGTCTCCGTGCAGAACGTCCCGAGCTATCGCTATCGCGCGGCAGTTCCCGTCGATGTTCCAGGCATCGGAACGCTGCACGGCGACATCGCCTGGGGCGGCAACTGGTTCTTCCTGATCGGCAATCACCCTTTCAATCTCCTACCCGCAAACCGTGACCAGCTCGTCGCCGCAACAAAGGCGATTCGGACCGCGCTGGAGCAGCAGGGAATTACGGGCAAGAGTGGAAGCTACATCGACCACATTGAACTCTTCGCCCCCCCCGCCTCCGCAACCAACTCCAGCCGCAACTTCGTCCTCTGCCCCGGCGCCTCCTTCGATCGATCTCCCTGCGGAACCGGGACAAGTGCCAAGATGGCCTGCCTCCATGCCGACGGCAAACTCGCGCCCGGCGAGCTTTGGCGGCAGGAAGGCATTCTCGGCACACACTTTACGGGATCCATCCGGACCGAGGCCGAATGCGTCCTGCCCACCATCACGGGCCGGGCCTGGATCACTGCGGATACCACCCTCCTCTTCGACCCTCTTGATCCCTTTGCGCAGGGAATTGCATTCTGATGACCGACTTGACCGACTTGACCAGCTTCGACGTCATCATCCTCGGCGCAGGCATCGTGGGGTCGGCCTGCGCCCTGGAGTGCGTTCAAGCCGGCCTTCGCGTCGCCGTCGTCGAGCCATCCACCCCCGGCGGAGCAGCCACGGCCGCGGGCATGGGTCACCTCGTCGTCATGGACGACTCACCCGCCCAACTCGCCCTTTCAAACTTCTCGCGCAGTCTTTGGCGCGACCTCTCCGCCGCGCTCCCCGACGCCGTCGAATACGAGCGATGCGGTACGATTTGGGTCGCAGCGGACGACGAAGAGATGGCCGAGGTCTACGCCAAACGACAGACATACGCACACGCTGGCATCCGTTCCGAGATCCTCAACTCCTTCGACCTTGCGCAGCAGGAACCCAATCTCCGCAACGGCCTCGCCGGCGGCCTGCTTGTTCCGGAGGATGGCGTCATCTACCCGCCCGCCGCCGCAGGGTTCTTCCTCACAAGCGCTCTATCTCAAGGAGCAAAACTCCTCCGTGGAAAGGCCGCCGTCGCGCTGAACTCCGGCTCGGTCACGCTCGAAGACGGAACAGCCCTCGCTGCCAGGCAGATCGTCGTCGCCACCGGCTCTGATCTCCGTCTCCTTCCTTCGCTTCCCATCCAGAAGCGCAAGGGCCATCTCGTCATCACCGATCGCTATCCCGGTTTCGTACGCCATCAACTCGTCGAACTCGGCTACCTCAAGAGCGCCCACAAGCTCACCTCCGACTCGGTCGCCTTCAACGTGCAGCCGCGCCGAACCGGTCAACTGCTGATCGGCTCCTCAAGACAGTACGGCAAAGAGGATTCCGCCGTTGACTCATCCATCCTCAGCCAGATGATCGAACGCGCCCAAAGCTACATGCCCCGCCTCGCCGATCTCTCGAGCCTCAGGGTCTGGACCGGCCTCCGCGCCGCGACTCCAGACAAACTCCCCCTGATCGGTCCAACCAGCGACCCTAGGATCTTCCTAGCCGTAGGTTTCGAAGGCCTTGGTATTACCAACGCTCCTGGAGCAGCTCGCCTCCTTACCGATCACCTCCTCGGCCGGGCCTCCGAAATCGATGCATCACCCTTCCTCCCCAGCCGTGTGCCCACCCTGGAACTGAGCCATGCCTAGAGAGATCCCAGCCCCACGTCGCCTCACCCTATGGCTCAATGGCGCCTCCATCGAGGTGCCCGAAGGGACCATGGCAAGCGCCGCATTCCTTGCCGCCGGCGTTGCCTGCCG
>JAMFSC010000002.1 GCA_026225095.1 bacterium | reverse complement strand
GCTGGTGTCGAGGAAGACAAACGCAGATTCCCTTCGTGAATGACAGACAAAAAGGCAACGGCACTCTACCATGGGCCGACTTTGCTTTAGTGGGGGTTGTCGATCAAGGTGGCGTTGGTTTCGCGGCTGATGGTGATGACGAAGTATCTGGCTTCGGCTTCGCCGACGTTTCGTAGGGTGTGCGTGGTCTGGGAGGCGACGAAGATGACTCCGCCAGCGCCGACGTGCTCGGATTTACCGTCGTGCTCGAAGGCGATGGTTCCCTCGCGGACGAGGATGAGGTCGGACTGGCGGTGGCGGTGGGGGGTGTTGGGGACGCCGCCGGGGAGGGCGGTGGAGCAGTGGACCTCGATGGCTTCGCCGGTAGCGAGGATGCCGTGGAGGACGGGACGGGTCTCGCTGCCGTTGGCGTTCTTTTTGACGGGAAGATCTTCGTAGGGGAAGACCTGTGGGGTGTTGAGAACGGTCTGACCCTGCAGGGTGGGAGGGGCGGTCTGGGTGGTCTGGCTGTCCGCGCTGGGGCTGACGGCCAAGGCGGAGAGGCCAACGAGGAGGTCGCGGCGGTTGATCTCGGTCATGGCAGAGATGCTAAACGATTCGGGACAGGTGGGACCAGAGGGAAGTTAGCGAGGGGATGGCTACAATCAAGTGGTGAGGTTAAGGCTGACTGAATTACCCCTATACGATCTTCCGTGCTAGGTTGCCATCATGTGTCCGGGTCATCTTCAAAGACCTCTTGAGCCTGGTCGAAGGTGGCGTTCAGCAGAGCCATCGAGTAGACCGCGCACCTGCCATCGTCGAATGTGATGATGACGCCGCTACTGGAGACCTCCGCGTGGGTGGCAACGGGGATGGGTCGGATTTTCATACGCAGATTCTGAACTACAATTCGCCAAGGCGTCGGCCATTAAGGCGACATATACACACAAAAATAAGGATTTAGGACATTCATGCTGATTGACTCCCATGCGCATCTGGACGCTTACGAAGATCCGGAGGATTTGAAGGCGGTTCTGGCGCGGGCTTACGACGAGGGCGTGAGGACGATTCTGGCGATCGGGATCGGGGATGGTCCGGAGACAATGCACCAGGCGTTGGCGATTGCGAAGGCGCATACGGGGAGACCGGCGATCTTCGCATCGGTGGGGATTCATCCGCAGGAGGCTCATCGGGCTACTCCGGAGGCGCTGGCGGATATGGCTCGGCTGGCGGGGGATGCGCAGTGCGTGGCGATCGGGGAGATCGGGCTGGACTACTACCATGTGGATAACCCGGACGTTGCGACCCAGAAGGCGGCTTTTATCGCACAGATGGAGGTTGCGAAGGAGGTCGGGAAACCGATTCTGATTCACTGCAGGACTTCGGAGCTGGCGAAGGTGGAGGCAAAGGAGAAGTTCGGGACGGCGGATGCGTGGGAGGATCTGCTGGGGCTGCTGGCAGAGTATTGGCCGGTGGGGAATGGCGGGGTGATGCACTGCTTTTCGGGGAGTATGGAGCAGGGGCGGCGGTCGCTGGAGGCGGGGTTTTATCTGTCTTTTGCGGGGAATCTGACTTATCCGAAGTCGGATGGGATACGGGAGGCGGCGGTGATGGCTCCGGAGGACAGGATCCTGGTGGAGACGGACTCGCCGTTTCTGGCGCCGATTCCCTACCGTGGGCAGAGGAACGAGCCGGCGATGGTGACGCATACGGCGGGGCTGCTGGCGGGGTTGCGGGGGATCACGGGCGAGGCGCTGGCGGAGGCGACGACGAGAAACTTTGGGCGGCTGTTTCCTGCTACTACGACGGAATAAACGGGCTTGCAAACGTTACGATAGAATCGGCTTCGAGGAAACGAGAGAACATGGCAGCGGATAACAGCTTTGATGTGGTGAGCAAGGTAGAGATTCAGGAAGTGAAGAACGCGATCGACCAGGCCACGAAGGAGGTCAATGCGCGGTTCGACCTGAAGAACTCGAAGTCCAAGATTGAGTTGGAAGGCGATGAGGAGATTCAGCTGGCGTCGCAGGATGATTACACGCTGAAGGCGGTGATCGAGATTCTGTCGCAGAAGCTGGTGAAGCGTGGGATCTCGCTGAAGAACCTGGAGTACGAGAAGATTGAGCCGGCGTCGAACTCTTCCGTGCGGCAGAAGATCAAGCTGAAGCAGGGGATCGCGTCGGACAATGCGAAGAAGATTGTGGCGGTGGTGAAGGACTCGAAGCTGAAGGCGCAGGCGAGCATCCAGGGGGATACGGTGCGGATCGTGTCGAAGGATCGGGATATTCTGCAGCAGGTGATGGCGAAGCTGAAGGGCGGGGACTTTGGGGTGGAGATCCAGTTCACCAACTTCCGTTCCAATTAAGTACTAACCCGCGCTTTGCGCAAAAACCTGAACACTTTGTGATTTGCATCAAAGTGCCGAGCCGCCCTGAAGGATCACCATGCACGCCCTGTTAGGCTCTAACTACAAGTGAGTACGATTTCCATCGCGACCGCAGATGAGGTGATCGACCTTCTGCGGGAAGATCTGGCGGCGATTGAGCGCGAGTTTTCGCGTCAGTCGGACTCGTCCGTGGCGTTGATTACGGACATTGCGACTTACCTGATTGCGGGGGGTGGGAAGCGGATTCGGCCGCTGCTTCTGCTGCTCTCGGCCAAGGCGCTGGGGTGTACGACGCATAGCAGGATTCGGCTGGGTGCGGTGGTGGAGATGCTGCATACGGCGACGCTGGTACACGACGACATTATCGATGAGGCGGATACGCGGCGGGGGCGGCCTTCTTCGAATACGACGTGGGGGAACTCGAAATGCGTGCTGGCGGGCGACTGGCTCTATATGCAGGCCTTCCATAACGCGCTGGAGGAGCGGAACTTCAAGGTGCTCGATCACCTGATCTCGCTGACGCAGCAGATGGTGGAGGGTGAGCTGCTCCAGATGGAGAAGCTGGGGCGGCTGATCAATGAGGAAGAGTACTTCGACCTTATTTATCGGAAGACGGCTTGTCTGTTCAAGGTCTCGATGCAGTTGGGTGCGGCGATTACCCATGCAGACGAAGAGATCGAATCGAACCTGGGGGAGTATGGGCGGAACCTGGGGTTGGCGTTTCAGATTGTGGATGATGTCCTGGATCTGACGGCTGCCGAAGACATTCTGGGGAAGCCGGTGGCGTCGGATTTGCGGGAAGGTAAGGCTACTTTAGCTGTCATTCATGCGCTGGAGCGGGGGACGGGGGCGGATCGGGAGGCGATTCGGACTGTCTTGGCCGATCGGAGCTTTGTGCATGTTTCGCATCCGCAGATTCTGGAGATACTGCGGCGGCATGGGTCGCTGGACTATGCGATGGATACGGCTTGCGCTTATGCGGAGGCGGCACGGCTTTCGCTGGCGGTTTTGCCGGAGTCGGAGGCAAAGCGGGCTTTGCTTTGGGTGCCGGGGTTTGTTACTAGTCGGGATCGGTAGGGCCGGGGCAAATCCTGTTGAGATCGGTCGTGCTAACCTTTCTGCGTGCAGATGCTTTCAGGGACGACGAATGAAGCTTCCGCGAAACGATATCGGACAATTAGTTTTTGCGTCAGTGCGCTCTGCTTCCCGCTCTGCTGCCTGTTCCTCTGGGGCGACCGGAACCCCGTGTACATTTCGACGCTGTCAATATCTGCCCTGACGTCGTTCCTTGTTGCGCTACAGTTCGGATCGCGTATGTTCCAACCGACAAAAGCCTCCGAGCGCACGCCAAGTCTAAGCGATGAAAGAAAGATGGTACTGAGAGCCATCGCGCAAATACTCTCTGTGGTTGTTCTTGCAAGTCTGGTCGTTTCGCTGTTCAGCCACAGGATTTTCGGCGATGGCGTTGACTCCGAACTTTTCTTCTTCAGCATTCTTCCGCTCATGTCCGGTCCGGATGCAATCTTCGACCTGATTGGCGAGGCAAGCTACAACAAGTCAGCCATAACTTCATCGGGTGCGAGGATAGATTGGACTGATGCCAAGCCGATCCACTCTGAACATTGGGGCGAATCATCGAGGGAATGACCTCCAACCGCCTAGCGGACCAATATGCCAATGAGTTCTC
This sequence comes from bacterium, assembly GCA_026225095.1. Classification (GTDB taxonomy): domain Bacteria; phylum Acidobacteriota; class Terriglobia; order Terriglobales; family Acidobacteriaceae; genus Edaphobacter. The sequence goes on along the minus strand of JAMFSC010000002.1, from coordinate 16,803 downwards.
GACGCTGGTTCGCCGAGATGGTGAAGGATTCGGGAGTGGATTAGGACCGAGCGGCTGGATGAGAGCATCCTGCATGTGACTGGAAAATGGGGTATGCGATGCGGATAATTCGTCTTTGCCGGGACCTGTTCGTGACTGCGGGTTTCGCTTTCTTTGTGCGGGGAGCTACGGCGCAGTCGACGGGCGATGTGTCGATCGAAGTGGCGGTGGTCAAACTGCACCCTTCGGCGGTCCAGCACAACAACTTCAGCTTTACGAAGAACCGCTTTGAATTGGAAGATCAGCCATTACTCAAGTTGATTGCGTTTGCCTACTCGCTGAATCCGCGTCAGGTTGTAGGCGCGTCCGGCTGGGTTTCGGAAGACCACTGGGACATGAGTGGCACAGCGAACCTGACGGAGGACGCAACGCTTCCGCAGGAACAACAGTTGATTCGTCAGCTTTTAGTCGAGCGCTTCGGGTTGCAATTCCACCGAGAAAAGCGGGAGATGCCGGCGTACGCGTTGCAGATCGTCAAGAATCAGCCGAAGCTGGCCGTGGCGGCGGATGCTGCCTTGCAGCCCCTGGAGTGGACGGATGGGGATGCCGTGGTGAGGACTGAAAACTATCGGAGCAATTCGATGGTGGACTTTCTCATCGTGAAACAACTCTTCATGGACAGACCGCTCGTTGACCAGACCGGGCTGGCAGGCCGATACGATTTCAAGCTGACCTACTCCCATGGTGATGTGCCCAGCGCAGAGAGAGATGCGGATGCTCCGCCAACGATGTTTACTGCGATCAAGGAGCAACTCGGTTTGAAGTTTGAGCCAGTGAAGGCCTCGGTCAATGTCATGGTCATCGACCAGATCAGAAGGCCTACGGCGAATTAGGACGAATGCCCAAACTGCCACTGGGAACAGGTGCGTTGATCGGGACCTCGCCAACGGCCTTGGCCTCAATCGCGAAGAGATGCTGCCCATTCGGGTAGGGGCTTCGTCCAGTGCATGTATCCGGAGTGGCCGAATGCCAGCAGAGTGTGACCCTTTTCCGTTAAGTTGTCGAAAATGAGGACGAGATCGGCCAAGGGCAGCAATCTCTTCATGTTCACCAAGGTACGGGGGTATCTGCGGCGTTGATCTTTTTCGGGTACGTCGTGTCCGCCTGCTTCCACGCGGGCCTTCACCCTTTCGATATTGATTTCCACCGAAGAGGTGCCAACGAAGACGACCATCACGATGAATCCGGCTTCCTTCGCACGGGAAGCCATCTTGAGATAGGTCCCTCCGGACAACGTGGTCTCGACGGTGAACGTCTGCTTGTCGTGAATCAGTTGCTCCGCGAGGAGGAGGACCTTCCTGCCGGCCTCCAGATTCGAGTTGTGAGAGTCAAGAGTCGCCTGAAGAGACTTCGCGATCGCATCGGGATCAAGAATTGGGGCGTGCTGAAATTTATTGCGAGCGGTAGCGGTGAGGGTGCTCTTTCCGCAGCCATTCGAACCAGCGATGATCGTCAGGACGGGTTGGCTCAAGCGGCTTCGCTCTTACCGATCTCCTGCTTGGCTTTCTCCTCGCGAATCCACTGCAGTTTGCGTCGCTCCCACTTGACGCCCTCCTGACAGTCCTTCTCGAGGCTCTCGGCAAACTTCTTGATGTCGAAGGTTTCTAGATCAATCCAGTTTTCCATGCAATGATCCTACTCCCCGTCTTCGGTGTCTTCAATGTCGTCTTCGTCTTCATCGTCGTCGGGGTCTTCCTCGGTTTCGAGGAGGAGGTCCGTGGTGCGGGAGCGGGAGGATTCCGGGTTGACGAGGAGCTGGATCTTGCTTTCGGCGGATTCGAGTTCGGACTTGCAGGCGGTTGAGAGGTGGATTCCCTCTTCGAAGAGGCGGACGGATTCGTCGAGGGTGAGCTCTCCGCGTTCGAGGCGGTCTACTACGGATTCCAGGGCGGTGAGTTTTTCTTCGAAGGTTGCCATTTACTTGTCTTCTCCAAGGCCTAAGACGTCGGCGGCGGCGCGGTATTTGCCGAAGGGGGCGCTGACCTGGACGCCCTGGACCATCATGTGGCCGAGGGTTCGGGCTTCAGCTAGCATCTCCTGGGCTATTTTGATGCCTTCGGCGCGGCCACCTTCCACGCTGCCGGCGTTGGCCATGCGGGACATGATCTGGTCGGGGACGCGGACCTTCAGGTCGTTCTTCATGAACTCGGCGTTTTTGAGAGAGGTGAGGGGCCAGATTCCGGCGATGACGGGGATGCGGAAGGACTCGATGCGGCGGAGAAAGTCTTCGAGGACTTGCATGTCGAAGACGGGCTGGGTGATGCAGAACTCGGCTCCGGCTTCGACCTTCATGGCGAAGCGGCGGACCTCGAAGTCGAGGTCGTGGACTCCGGGGTTGGCGGCGACGGCCATGGTGAAGCCGGTGGATCCGCCGATGGCGTTCTGGCCGATGTCGAGGCCGTGGTTGAGGTCGCGGACGATCTTGACGAGGCCGATGGCGTCGACGTCGAAGACCGCGGTGGCGTCGGGATAGTTGCCCATCTTGGGTGGGTCGCCGGTGAGGCAGAGGACGTTCTTGAGGCCGATGGAGGAGGCTCCGATGAGGTCGCTCTGGATGGAGAGGACGTTGCGGTCGCGGCAGGTGTAGTGGAGGATGGTCTCGATGCCGACCTGTTGCTGGATCTGGACGCAGAGGCTCTGGGCGGACATGCGGGCGCTGGCTCGGGGGGAGTCGGGGACGTTGATGGCGTCGACGCCGAGGCGGTAGAGCTGGCGGGCTCCATCGAGTTCCTTGGAGCAGTCGATGCCCTTGGGGGGGACGATCTCGACCAGGGTGATCCAGTCGCGGGCGGCGACCATGGCTCCGATTTTGGAACGGTCTTTGAGGTCGGGAGGGTTGATCTTGTACTCGGCGTGGGTGTGGACGTCGGCGTGGACGCCCTCTTCCATGGCTCCGAGGGCGCGGAGGGAGTGCTTCATGGCGCGGATGTGGGCGGGGGTGGTTCCGCAGCAGCCACCGACGAAGGTGGCCCCGGCCTTGACGACCTTGCGGGCGAAGCCGGCCATGAACTCGGGGGAGGACATGTAGATCTGGCGGCCGTCGACCTCGCGGGGGATTCCGGCGTTGGGCATGGCGGCGAGGGGGAGTCTGGTGACGGGGCGCATGCGTCCGATGACTTCGAGGACGACCTGGGGGCCGGAGGAGCAGTTGACGCCGATGGCGTCGGCTCCCCAGGACTCCATGAGAGTGGCGGCCTGCTCGGCTGGGGTTCCGTCGAGGCAGTTCCCTGCTTCGTCGACGGTGATCATGACGATCATTTTAAGGCCGGGAGCGCCTTCCTTGACGGCGGCGATGGCCTCTTCGACCTCGGCCATGGACATCATGGTTTCGAGGATGAAGAGGTCGGCTCCGACGCCGGGTCCGCCTTCGGCGAGCGCTTTGACCTGGTCGCGGAAGGCTTCGCGGGCCTGGGGGCGGGTGACTCTGCCGCGAGGCTCGATTTTGGCTCCGAGGGAGCCGATGGCTCCGGCGACGAGGGCCTGAGAGGCCTGTTTTTCGCGGAGCTGGTTGACGGACTCGCGGGCGAGGCGCATGCCGGCTAGGTTGATCTGGCGGACGCGGTCGGCGAAGCCGTAGTGCTCGAGGCGGAACCGGTTGGCTCCGAAGGTGTTGGTTTCGATGATCTCGGCGCCGGCCTGGAGGTACTCCATGTGGACGGCGGCGACAAGGTCGGGCTGGGAGACGTTGAGCTCGTCGTAGGAGCGATTGATGAAGACTCCGCGGGCGTAAAGCATGGTTCCCATGGCTCCGTCGAGGAGGATGGGGGAGTGGGCGTCGGGGTCTGCTTTAGACTGGGCGCGGAACATCTGATCCAGATGGGTCTTCTGGTGCTCGGCGGCGGTGCGGGTTTCCTGGGTTCCGGGGTCTTGCTTGTCTAGCATCGCTCTATTATCACCTGTGAGCGGGCGGGGGGTGCTCACCCTGTTTGGTATACTCGCGTCATACCATCGCGGCTGAAATCCGCATCCGGCAGCAGCGAATCCCTCGCGGCGGAGCCCCTCTGGTCTGGAGTCGTTCACGTTGAAGAATCAAAGTCTCTGCACTAAGACCTTTCGTGGTCTGCTGCTCGCCATCGTCACCCTCGCGCTCTCCTCCTGTGGGCAGAATCTTTATAAGACGCCAGAGTTCACCTTTGCGAACCGGCCGGTTCCCCCCAGCAAGCTGCTGCAGCGCGTGCTGGTTGGGGTGACGTTGAACGGTACGACGGGTGCGCTCTCCATTCTGGACGGCAAGCGCGACATCCGGAGCAATATTCAGAATACGATCAAGACCTTTTCGATCAGCGGCTATGCTGGCGGATATCCGAGCAAGATTATCAGCTACCCCGAAGAGACCGTCGGTTACGTGTATAGCGGAACCGACGGCAGCGTGGCGACGATCAACTACGGGACGGAGGCGAGCAGCGGGTCGACGGGAAGCATCGGCGGAGTCTCGAGCTCGCTGGCGATTCCCCCGAACGGAGCCGCGGTGTACTCGGCCGCGGAGGCGCTTGGCACGCTGGTGGTGCTGGACAAGACGACCAGCGCAACGTATGGGCTGAACCTGCCGAATGTATACCGGGTCGCGAACAATACGGGAAACTCGGTGGTGCTGGCGATGGTGCGGAACTCGAATACGCTCTACCGGCTGGTGAAGCTGAATGCGAACCAGGCGAACCCTCCGGGAGCGGTGGACTGCCAGCCCTATAATCTGCCGGTCTACTGCGTGGTGCCGGTCGCGGGCACGTATGACCGTCCGCAGGATGTGTACTTCTCGCTCGACGGTACCAGCGCCTATGTGCTGAACTGCGGGCCGGAGTGCGGTGGGACGACGGCGAGCGTTTCGGTTCTTTCGCTGGCTCCGCTAAACACCAATGCGATTCCGACGGCGTTTCCGGATACGTATGCCGTGACGGGAAACGTGCCGGTTCCGGGTGGGGTGACGACGGTGCTCTCGGACGGGACGACGCTTTATGCGGCGGGGCAGCAGTTGCTCTCCGATGGGCTGTTTACCGGGAATCTTTCGACAATCAGCCTGGCAACGATGACGGTGACGGGAAAGTACTCGATCTCGGACGGGATGCACACCAAGCTGCTGTTCGCCGATGACAGCACGCTTTGGATCGGGTCGCAGAACTGCGCGACGGGCGAACGCTTCAAGAACAATGTCAACTACAACTGCCTGACGCGGTTCGACATGGGGGCGAAGACGGCTTCGATCGTTCCGGCAGTCGATCCGACGAACGCAGCGTCTTCGGTTCCCTACCCGAATACGAATCAGAACCAGTACTACTATGGGAGCCTGACCGGCATCTGCTGGGTGCAGGACTTCAACAAGGTGTACACGGCGTATGGCGGGCAGGTTCACGCATTCAAGACGGTCGATGGATCTGAGATCGACAACTCGCTGATCACAGTGCAGGGCACGGCTCTGGACGTGGCTTATATGGACGCTTTGACGAACTCGGCCAACTAGCGGCCGGGGCGGGAATATCAGAACCCAGGTCCTTCGTGGCCTGGGTTTTCTGCTTCAGGGAGAGAGTAGATGGTGGATGTACTTGCGATTGCCGCGCATCGGGACGACGTGGAACAGACGTGCGGGGGCACGCTGATGGTGCAGCAGGCGATGGGATGGACGACGGGAATCCTGGATTTGACGCGGGGAGAATCGGGGACGCGGGGAACGGCTGCGGAGCGGGAGGCGGAGGCCAATGAGGCGGCACAGATCCTGAAGGTGTCACATCGGGAGGCGCTCGACCTTCCGGATGGCAGTGTGCAGAATACGCTCGAGAATCGGCTGAAGGTCGCGGCAGTACTGCGGCGGCTGCGACCTCGGGTGGTGATTCTTCCCTACTGGCTGGGGCGGCATCCGGATCATTACACCTCCGCGACGCTGGGGTATGAGGCTTGTTTTGCGGCGGGGTTGTCGAAGCTGGATCTGCCGGGGGCTCCGCACCGTCCGTACAAGATTCTTTATGCGTCGCTGTATGCGGATGTGCGGCCCACCTTTGTGGTGGATATTACGGCGTATGCGGAGCCGCGGCTCGAGTCGCTGCTGGCTTATCGCTCTCAGTATGCGGGGCAGGCACAGGGGGGTGGACTGTTCGTTCCGGAGGAGGAGATTCGGGAACGGACGCTGGCTTCGGCGCGGCACTATGGGATGCTCGCCGGGGTGCGGTATGCGGAGCCTTTTGTGCAGAAGGAAGTGGCTTTGGTGGGGGATCTGATGATGTTGCCGGTGGCTTCGATCTAGGGGACAACGGCTTGTCCTGCCGGACGGGCCCACTGCGCGTGGAGCGGTCACTTCGTGACTCGTCTACCGCTTCGCTGGGTGCTCCCGATGGTCGCAAACGGAGATCCGCGCCACCATCGGGGGGGAACTGCGCGGCTATACGACTACGAGGCCGGCTTTCGCGTGGGCTACGAAATCGATGGCCGTTTTCGCGATGTAGTCAAGCATCTCGGTCGTGAGGCCTGGGAAGACGCCGAGCCAGAAGACCTGGTTCATGACGTAGTCGGTGTTCTTCATGTCGCCGACGACGCGGTACTCCCAACCTTCGTAGGCGGGCTGGCGGAGGAGGTTTCCAGCGAACATGAGGCGGGTTCCGACCTTGGCGGTCTCGAAGGCGCGGGTCATCTGGTCGCGAGTGAAGGGTGCGTCTTCCTTGACGGCTACGGGGAAGCCGAACCAGCTGGGATCGGCGTGTTCTCCGGCGACGGGAAGGACTAGGACGTCCTCGAGGGGCTTCATCGCGTTCTTGAGGTAGGCGAAGTTTTCCTTGCGGCGCTCGATGAAGTGGGGGAGCTTGGCGATCTGCGAAACTCCGAGCGCGGCCTGCATGTCGGTGGCTTTGAGGTTGTAGCCGACGTGGGAGTAGGTGTACTTGTGGTCGTAGCCGCAGGGGAGGGTCCCGAGCTGCCAGTCGAAGCGCTTGCCGCAGGTGTTGTCGACGCCGGGCTCGCACCAACAGTCGCGGCCCCAATCTCGAAAGCTGTCGATGAGTACCTGGAGAGCGGGCTTGTCGGTGAGGACGGCTCCGCCTTCGCCCATGGTGATGTGGTGAGCGGGATAGAAGCTGACGGTGGCGATGTCTCCGAAGGTTCCAACCTTCTGGCCCTTGAAGGTGGAGCCGAGGGCGTCGCAGCAGTCTTCGATGAGCCAGAGGTTGTACTTCTTGCAGAAGGCGGCCACGGCCTCGACGTTGAAGACGTTGCCGAGGGTGTGGGCGATCATGACGGCGCGGGTCTTGTCGCTGCGGGCCTCTTCGAGTTTGGTGACGTCGATCTCGAAGGTCGGTAATGTCACGTCAACGAAGACGGGGACGAGGCGGTTCTGGAGTATTGGATTGACGGTGGTGGGGAAGCCGGCGGCGACCGTGATGACCTCGTGGCCGGGCTTGAGCTGGCGGTCGCCGAGTTTGGGGGAGGTAAGGGCGCTGAGGGCGACGAGGTTGGCCGAGGAGCCGGAGTTGACGAGGGAGGCGGAACGGACGCCGAAGAAGCGGGCGAGCTTGCGTTCGAAGTCCTTGGCGAAGCGGCCTGTGGTGAACCATGCATCGAGCGCGGAATCGACCACGGAGCAGATATCGTCGGCTCCGATGACCTTGCCAGAGACCTGAACGCCGGATTGGCCGGGGACGAACTCTCTGGTGGGGAAGGCCTCCTGGTGATATTGGGCCGTTAGTTCGAGGATCTGCTGGCGGAGCGCGGCTGCTTTTTCTGTCATGGCTACACCCAAGGATACACAATCGACGGGAGTGGTTGCTGGATGGGATACTCTTTGTGAAAACCGATTTTCGGAAAGGTTCGTACATGAAAGCAGTGATACTTGCGGGTGGTCTCGGCACACGCATCAGTGAAGAGACCAGCCTGCGGCCGAAGCCCATGGTCGAAATCGGAGGACGTCCAATCCTCTGGCACATCCTGAAGCTCTACTCACAGCATGGGATCAACGATTTCATTATCTGCTGCGGCTACAAGGGCTATGTGATCAAGGAGTACTTCGCGAACTACTTCCTGCATACATCCGATGTGACGTTCGACATGACGAACAACAAGATGACGGTGCACAACTCGGTTGCGGAGCCGTGGCATGTGACGCTGGTGGACACGGGCGATTCGACCGGTACTGGCGGAAGGCTGAAGCGGGTGGCGCAGTACCTGACGCCGGACGAGTCTTTCTGCATGACCTATGGGGATGGCGTGGCGGACGTGGATATCACGGCCTCGATTGCATTCCACAAGGCGCATGGCAAGGCGGTGACTCTCACGAGCGTGCAGCCTGTGGCGCGATTCGGGGCGCTAGGTTTGAAGGATACGCAGATCTATTCGTTCCAGGAGAAGCCTTCGGATGAGGGCGGATGGATCAATGGAGGATTCTTCGTGGTGGAGCCGCGGGCGATCGATGCGGTGACCGATGACCTGCAGATGTTCGAGCGGGAGCCGATTGAAAAGCTGGTCGCGAAGGGCGAGGTTCATGCCTTCTTCCACCATGGCTTCTGGCAGGCGATGGATACGCTGCGGGATAAGCAGCATCTGGAGGATCTTTGGAGCAAGGGCAAGGCTCCGTGGAAGACGTGGTAGGAACAAATAGATCAGGAAATCGAGAATTTTCTTTAAGGAGACATTTCTTTGGCAAGCTTTGAGGCGGATGTTCAGTACAACGACTGGAAGGGCACATGCGCCGCCGACAATTCAGACCACGGGTCGCTGTCGTCTATGTTGCTTGATTCCGGCCAATTAGCCGAAGACGAGTCAATTGTGGCTTTGAATTTCTACATGCATTATGCAGATCGTGTTTACGCTCATGCTTACGCGATACCGCTGAATACTCTGACTGCGACACGAGAGGATAGGTTCTCCCCTGTCCTGGCCCGAGAGATAGACTTTGAATTGACAACACAGCAGTTTTTCAAGATGTTCAAGCGTTTCGATATCGTGCTTACCGATCCGGGTCTGGACATTCAGGGGCGTGAGTATTCTGTCGGAGAGAGGTCATGAATCCCCGGTTCTCCGACCCGAGTTGCTAGTCGGCTGTGGGGTGCTCTGCTTTGTCGACGACGATGGCTTCGATTGGGCCTCGGGTGGCGGTGAGGGTGAGGCCAAGCTGCTGCTGGATGGCGTGGAAGAAGGGTGGGCTGGGCGCGTCGGCTGAGGCTACGGGGACGTCTCCTCCAAACTGCGTCTCGTCGGGCGCCCACTCGAGGTCAAAGTCGTACCTTCCGGTGAGGCCGGTGCGGTCTATGACAGCTCGATCGAGAACGGCGCGCTGGAGGAGCGAGACGAACTCGCGCATGGTGGTGTTCCGGGCGGGTAGGAGGATGCGCTGGGGGTAGACGGTGCTGACAAGGGCGGCGGGGGTATCGGGCGGAGCGGTGCTGGGCTTGAGTTTCGGTCCGGCTTTGTCGACCTCGAGGGCGTAGAGGGAGAGTTCCTTCGGCTCGCGGTGGAAGGTGAGCTTGAAGCGGTCGGCGAGCAGGTTACGGAGCATGGCCATCTGCTGGTCGCGGGTGGGGCGGGTCGAGCCTGGGGTGAGGGCGGTGATGTCGAAGTGGTCGGAGTCGATCCAGGCGGGACCACCGGAGATGGCGCGGGGAGTGAGGTCGTAGGCGGCGGCGATGAGGAGCTTGAGGGTGTAGTCCTTTTCGACGAAGCGGTTGAGGCCCTGCATGACGATGTAGCGGCCCTTCTGGGCGTCGGAGGCGACTGGCTTGATGGTGGCCACTTCAAAGGCGGGGTTTGTAGCAGGGGGCGTTACAGAGGATGAGGGTGCCTGTGCGAAGAGTGGAAGTGTGCCTACGAACGACACGGCCGCGATGACTTTGCTATGCATGAAATTTGACCTCCGAATCGGGGCGGATGGCGATGCAGCCATTCTCGGATCTGCCGCAACCAAGTATTCTGATGGTATGACCGACAAGACCAACTTTTCGTGGCAGGGCAAGAAAGTATTTTTGACTGGCCATACAGGCTTCAAGGGCGGGTGGCTTGCGCTGTGGCTGGCCTCGAAGGGCGCCACGGTGCGGGGGTATGCGCTGGATCCGAATACGACGCCGAATCTTTTCGATGTGGCGCGGGTGGGCGACCTGGTCGAGGATGTTCGCGGGGATATCAGGGACTCGGCCGCGCTCGACCGGGCGGTTCAGGAGTTTGCTCCGGAGGTAGTGTTTCATCTGGCTGCGCAGCCGCTGGTGCGGCTCTCGTATGCAGACCCGATTTTGACGTATGAGACGAATGTGATCGGGACGGCGCGGGTGCTGGATGCGGTCCGGCGAACGCCCACGGTACAAGCGGTGGTGTCAGTGACGACGGACAAGTGCTATGAGAACAAGGAATGGGTCTGGGGGTATCGGGAGACGGACCCGCTGGGTGGCTACGATCCTTATTCTTCGTCGAAGGCCTGCGCGGAGATTGTGTCGGCGGCTTACCGGCAGAGCTACTTCCCTGTCGACCGGCTTGCGGAGCATGGTGTGGGGATTGCGACGGCTCGCGCGGGAAATGTGATCGGCGGGGGCGACTGGTCGCTCGACCGTCTGATTCCGGACCTGGTTCGAGGATTCCTGGACGGGACGCCGGTGCCGATTCGGCGGCCCCATGCGATTCGGCCATGGCAGCATGTGCTGGAACCCCTGTATGGATATATTCGGCTGGCGGAGGAGTTGCTTGGATCGGGCGGTGAGGGTTCGAGCCGGCTGGAGGTGGCGAAGTATGCTTCGGCTTATAACTTTGGGCCGTCGGACGACGATGCCCGGCCGGTGCAGTGGATCGTGGAACGGATGACGGACTTCTGGGGGCATGGCGCTTCGTGGGTGCTCGACCTGGACCCTTCGGTACATGAGGCGGGATATCTGAAGCTGGATGCGAGCAAGGCCAGGGCGGATCTTGCATGGACCCCGCAACTTCGGCTGGAGAATGCGCTGCACTGGCTGGTGCAGTGGTATCGAACGTGGCAGGAGAGTCCGGCCGGCAGTAAGGATATGCAGGCGTTCACGCTGACCCAGATTGCCAACTACGAGTCTCTTCTGAAGCCCTGAAAGATTCGATCAACGGGTCCTGATGCAATACTTCCTGAAAGGCTGCCCAATTTGTCTTCCACGCAACACCAGTTTCCGCGACCGCTGATCCGGCTGATGATGGCGCTGACGATGGCGATACTCGCGATGTGCGCGGGGTCGTCGGAGGCACAGAGGCAACATGCGCGACGCACCGTGCCGGCGCTGCTGATATCGGATATACACTTCGATCCGTTTCACGATCCGGCGAAGGCAGCGCAGTTGCTTTCGCTTCCGGTGACGCGGTGGGGTGGGGTGCTGGATACGGCTCCATCTGCGACACAGCAGAGGGACGTTGCGGTGCTGAACGAAGTATGCCATGACCGCGGTCTGGATACGAACGAGGCGCTGTGGCGATCTTCGCTGGCGGCGATGCACGTGCAGGCGATCACATCGGCCTTTGTGGTGGTGAGCGGGGACCTGCTGGCGCATAACTTCGAGTGCAAGTTCAAGAAGACGTATCCGACGGCGACCGACCAGGACTATGTGCTGTTCGTCGCGCAGACGCTGCGATACCTGGTACGGGGGCTGCAGACCGCGTTCCCGGCACGCCCTCTCTATGTTGGTATGGGCAATAACGACTCCGCGTGCGGAGACTACCGGGATGACCGGAACAGCCCCTTCCTGAACGAGGTAGCGAAGGTTCTGACGCGGGCGCTGCCTCCGGATGACACAGATGGCATCCTGCGCGATTTCTCCCTGGGCGGATACTACAACGCGCCTCTGCCGCGGACTCTTCCGCATGCACGGATGATTGTGCTGGATGATCTCTTTCTATCGGCTCGGTATAACACGTGCGCCGGCAAGCCGGAGGGGTATGCTTCCGACCAGCAGATCGCGTGGCTGCGGGGGCAGTTGGCGGATGCGCGAGAGCATAAGCAGCATGTTTTGGTGATGGCGCATATTCCCCCGGGGATCGATCTGTTTTCGACGTTGCGGAAGGGATATGTGTGCGGGCAGACGCAGACTCAGAATTTTCTGCGCAACGAGAAGCTGGCGGAGGTTTTGGGGGCAAATGCCGACGTGGTTCGACTGGCGATCTTCGGGCACTCGCATACCGACGAACTGCGCCTGCTGAGCGACGAGGGGGCTCCGGGTGAGCATGTGGGAGTGCCTGTGAAGATCGTGACGTCCATTTCGCCGGTGAATGGCAACAATCCGGCGTTTACGATGGCTCGGTTCGACCCGGGGACGGCGGATCTGGTGGACTATACGGTCGTTGCGGCCTCGAACCTGACGGGGATCGGCGCGACCTGGACGAAGGAGTACACCTTCTCCGAGACGTTCCGTCAGCCGATGTTCACGGCGACGACCCTCGACGCCCTGACCAAGGCGTTCAAGGCAGATTCGTCGGCTTCCACGCCGGCCAGCAATGCGTACCTGCGGAATCTGTATGTGGGCGACCGGTCGATGCTGCTGAAGCCGCTGTGGCCGGAGTACGTGTGCGCGTTGACCCACGTGTCGGCGCAGGCCTATGCGAGCTGCGTCTGCCCGAAATAGGATTCACCAGGGCGGTGCCTGGTTTGGCGGCGTCTGCCACCGTGCTACGCTGGTTGCGTCGCCTATGAACGTGGTTCGCTAATCCGGATGCTTGCATCGTTCCGTCATCTCGCTCGAGCTGTCGAAACGTTCTTGTGTGTGCTTTCTTTTCCCGGAAAGGGCGACTCCCCCATGAGACATCCAATGGACAACGGGGCGGACTGTCCGCTGGTGACGCCACGTCTCCTGCTTTATTCCATTACACCGAGCCATCTTGAGGCAGAACTCGCGGGCGCTCCGGCGCTGCAGGAGATGTGTGGGTTTACCGTGCCTGCCGAGTGGCCACCTGAACATTGGGAGCCGTCGGCCATGCAATACCTGCTCGACCGGATGGCGCCGCATGGGCGGCTGGGCTGGGCGAGGTATGTGGCGCTTCCAACGGAGGGGGCGCCGCTGCTGATCGGGAGCTGCGGGACGACGTCGCCGATTCTGGACGATACGGTAGAGGTCGAGGTAGGCTACTCGTTTCTGCCTGCCTTCCATCGCAAGGGCTATGCGACGGAGGCGGTGGGGTCGCTGCTGCAGTGGATTTTTTCCCATCCAACCGTCGAGCGGGTGTCGGCTCACACGCTGCCATCGATTCCGGGATCGATTCGAGTGCTGGAAAAGACAGGGTTCACCCTCGTTGGAGATGGCATGGAACCGGGAACCATTCTCTACAGGCTCGATCGGGCGGAATCACGATAAGGTTGGATGGCTTCGGCCCAAGGGAGATGCGAGCTGGAAGATCGACTTTTGGCTGTGACGAAGATGCCATCCGCGCGATAAACGCACCATAGCAGACCACTTTCGAATCAGCGCCTGCTGTCCAGTTTTTCCATGCAACGGCCCACATTCTGCGCACGAAAAGTTTCTGGTGAAACATTGGGAAATTTCGATCGCTGCCCACTAACCCTTTTAGAACACCATGGATGCAGTAAACTCGCAAAAAAAGCGATTTCATACCACTTTATTAGAAGATGAAACCAAAGTGGTCTGACCAAATGACTGGAAAATAAAGAGGCAACCACACCTTCAGGAGAACGGCTCTAGTGCGGCGGAAATGGGAACAACCTGTCGCTTTGGGGCGGAGGGATAAAGCATTTGGCTTCGAACCCGGAACTTCGTTCCCTACCGGCGATTGTGTAGACTCGAGACACCAATCGAAAGGTAACAGGTCGTTGATCCTTCCAGTCACTGGAAATACAGAGCAGACACGTCCCGAGAATCGCGCCTTTTATCCTGCGCTCGACGGCTTGCGTGCCTTAGCCTTTTTCATGGTATTTTTCCAGCATTATAACCACATGCCCTGGGGCTGGACGGGCGTTGACCTGTTTTTCGTCCTGTCTGGCTTTCTGATCACGGGGATTCTCTTCGATTCGGTCGATGACCCGCACAGGGTGCGGAACTTCTATCTCCGCAGGACGCTGCGGATCTTTCCGCTGTATTACGGAATCATGCTTGCGTTCCTGTTTCTGCAGCCTCTGATGCATTGGCAGCGAACCTATGACTGGCTCCTATGGCCCACGTATCTGGGCAACTATGCGCGGTTCATCCAGCCGGCTACGATCAACCCTCTGCTCAAGAAGGTTGCGGACTTCCAGCCTTCAGGAATGTTGCACGGCCATCGCTTCACTTTCTATCTTGGACACTTCTGGTCTCTCTGTGTCGAGGAGCAGTTTTATCTGGTCTGGCCATGGGTGGTGTTCTGGATACGGGATCGTCGCAGGCTCATGTGGATCTGTGGCGCGACCCTACCTCTTTGCCTCGCCATGCGCCTCGCGGGACAACATCTTCTGCCTGCATGGATGATCGATGAGGAGATCCTCTATCGGGCCACGCCGTTCCGCGTAGATGCCCTGCTGATTGGCGGGCTGGTCGCCTTGTTACTGCGCGGACGGCATTCCCGGACCATCCTTCGAGCCAGCCGGACGGCGCTGCCGTTGTCTCTGATGGGAGCGATCGTGTGGGCGATGCTGACGCCTGCCCACCATCTCTTTACCGTCCCGTACCCCTATCCTGCGTATCACTTCACGTGGGCTCTGAGCGCGATCGACCTCATCGGCGCATTGTTGATTATCGTCGCGCTGCAGCCGGATACGCTGGTGTATAGAGCTTTCAACCTCCGGCCGCTGCGCTGGTTTGGGCGTATCAGCTACGGCGCGTATGTGCTGCACGACATTCCTCATAACCTGTATTGGCAGATGGCGCAGAGACTCGTGTCACGGCAACAGACGCTCATGACATGCTTGATCGCATTGTGCATGACGACAGTGCTGGCGTGGCTCAGCTTCCGAGTATTCGAGAGTCCATTCCTGAACCTGAAAGAGCGCTGGACCATCCGAAACGGCGTGGCGCTCGAGCGTGTTGAGGCGGTACAGTAGCTCTCTCCCGGTACGAGGGGGCACCCAGCCCGATGACAATCCGGGCTCCCGGGCTCAGGGCACAACGAAGCGATAGAGCAACAGGCACAACAGGAGACCGATCGCTGCCGCACTCAGACCTGCGGTGCGTCTCTTGTACAGAAAGACAATCAGCATCAGGCCGGTGAGCGACACCAGGCTGAGCAGGACGGCGGATGCGTCGATGAGCCACTTCCAGGTGCTTCCCGTATCCCGCCCTTTATGGAGATCGTTCATCACGGCCCAGAACCCATTGCGGGTTTCAACGAGTTAGTATCTCCCGGTGGATCGCGCGACGGTTGCGTCCGCTGCATAACCTGGACCCTTGAATGAGACGGCGACCTGGTCGTCGTCGACGTGGACCTCACCGGCCGCTCCGTGAACACGGTTGGTGTTACGCAGATATTCCACGATCCGCAGTTCGTCCGGCTTTTGCAGCAGAGTGAGGGGCATGTCACCTTTCATGAGCGTGGTCTTTTGCGCGTTCTGGAACCACTCCTCATGATCGAGTGTCAGACCTGTCACCGCAAAGAAGAGCACGATGGTGAAGCTCACCATGGACAAGTAGATATGGAGCCAGCGCGCGATCTTCGCGGTTTTCTGGCGGAGATGCGCGCGCGGCGATCGTTGCGTGCTAACGCTTGTGGTAGTCAAGCGTGATCGCTCCCAGTTCTTTGGCTTCGGGTAAGGTCACCTGTTGTGCCTTGCCATTGAACTCCAGTTCATGCCGCTGGAGATCGTAACCCCCGTGTTCGCGCGCGGCTTCGATGCAGATGGTGTACCTGCCGGCCTTCACCGGCTTGCCCTCGTTGTCTTTTCCATCCCACTTCAAGGTGTAGCGGCCCGGAGCTCGCGTGGCCGACGAGATGGTGCGTGAGAGATCGGTGCCTTCGGTGAGGCTGCGCACCTGGTCCTCGCGGTACCACTGCTTCAGCTCGTGCAGCCACCGAGGCTTCTCGGTCCAGAGCGCGAGGGTGCGCACGGGATAGTGGTCTGCATCTTCGACCCATGCGGCCACGTAGGGGCGACGATAGCGGGCATCCTGAATGCGCGGCAGGTTCAGGTCGATCCCAAGCTCTAACTCCGGGTTTCACAGACCTCCGTTTGCTGGCGCGCCAGGCGTCCGCGGCAGATAGGAAGCAATACACCGTTTCCGCTCTTGTCGAAGTGCATCAGCTGCGCCACTATCCGGTCCGGGCTGAGGCTGGCGTCTGTTCGAGCGGGCGATAGTTCATCGAGGCTGATCTGGCCATCGCCATCGCGATCGAGCGCGCGGAGTGAAGCCGGAGCGGCCTGGATCTCCTGGGGGGAGAGGCTGCCGTCGCGATTGAGATCGAGGGATCGGGGATCAGGCGGGGACGTTCCTGCTGCCTCTGCGCATGGACCACTCCGCAGGCGGTCAGCGCCAGGGGAACGAGAAGCTAGTTGCGGGAGGAACGCGATAAAAGTGGGGAACACGATAAACCTCCTCACGTATCTGCTGTCGCTTGAGGTAGACATGTTGTGAGTGTCAAACGCCTACACTTCCGCCCGTTCTGGCAGCGGATTGGGATAAACACCTGTGAGCCCGACGAGCGAAGGATGGTGCGGCATATCGCGACGGTATCGCGAAACCCTGAGCCAGTACATGCCCGTGAAGAGGGCCGCCGTGCTGACCGCACCGTAAAGGCTGGTAGCACGATCCGGCAGCCGAAGTGGCACCAACTCGTGTCTCTGGATCGCTTCCTGAAAAGTCTCGTAACTTTTGATTCTATGGTGCCCGGAGGGGGACTTGAACCCCCACACCCACTGAAGGGCTACGGATTTTAAGTCCG
>JAMFSC010000260.1 GCA_026225095.1 bacterium | reverse complement strand
TTTTCCAACAGGCTGTTCTGGTTGAACCGGCACCTTACAAGTCCATGGTCCGATGCTCCGCGAGCCCAGAAAACTATGACCACAACCTGAAGGGGCTACCTGAGTCAAGTAAATAACCACCTGATTAGAAATGATCCGACGGATTCGAGCTCCAAGTCGGTGAGAACAGGTAGACGACTCGTGGGCGCTTGTGAGCTCAACGTAGTCAGCTTCTGCAAACAATCGAGAGAGAGAAGCACTTTGCTCTAACTCCCGAACGGCACGAGAGGTAGGACCACTGGTAGATTTCTCTCTGATAATTGGTCTGATTTGCTTCGTTTTGGGTGCATCGCTGTAATCATGGTTTTCTAAAGGGGTTATGAGAGGCTGTCGCCGAATGACCAATTTTTCACCAGAGACTTTTCGGTGTACGGAACTTGGGCCATTGCCTGGAAAAACTGGACAGGAACCGGATCTACGAAAGTGGTATGCTTCGGCTTCGATTGTCGTACGGTTTGGCGCTTTCCGTCCTTGACACAGCCCAGGGTTCGACCTACGTTGTTGAAGTGAAGAGTTTCTACAACACGCTCTGTTGTTCGATCGTAAGGTCATCTGGCGATCAGGCAGACGTGTCCCTGCGTATCTAGCTTCGAAGCTTTATCTCGATCTCTAGAAAGCCTGCTCGCCACCCGGCGAAGCAGGCTTTTTTGATTTAAGCCGCGGATCATGAAAGGAAGCTCGATGTCCTCAGTACGCGCCCAGATGTCGTCTCATCGGCCGGTCTATTCCCCACGCAGCCCGGTGACGCGTGTCTTGCTCGTCGTTTTCATTGCCGCCTTTGCGATCTGCGCTGAAGTGATCTCTCGTGTCCTCAAGACCGAGGAGTCCACCGCATCTCTTATCGCGGACGAGCCGGCCGTCACTCTTTCTTCCAAGGCTGTTCATTGAGGATGGGAGCTGAGGGGCGGAACTCCTTCGCCAGTTCCGTGTCAGACCTGGACCGCCAATGGCGGGTGTAGTTTTCGAGAGAGGAGAAACTGCGGCTCCACATGCGGTCGATATACATGGTGCCTTTCAGGTGATCGATCTCGTGTTGCAGAATGCGGGCGTACCAACCCTCTGCCACGATCTCTTTGAGTTCGCCGGCTTCGTTGAACGCCCGGACTCTCACCTTGCGCGCGCGCGGCACCATTGCCATGAAGCCGGGGAGGCTGAGGCAGCCTTCAAAGAAGGTCAACTCAGGGGGTGATAACAGTTCAATCTCCGGATTGATCAGAACGTGGAAGGGAATTGGCCATCGTTCGCGTTCCACCAACTCTTCGGTAGTTAGCCTGGCCTGGTACTCCGCCTTGTCCTCTACGATCGCAAGTTGCAAGGACTCTCCGATCTGGGGTGCGGCCAGGCCGACGCCGGGAGCGTCAGCCAAGGTCTCTCGCATGTGTTCGATCAGGTCGCGAATGCGTTGGCCCCCTATTTCTTCCGGAGGAAGGGGACGCGCGGCATCGCGCAGGACGGGCTCACCGACGCTGACTATCTTGATCCGCATCCTGGTGTCTAGTCCTTATGTTTTTCGCGGAGTCTTGGGGTGAGTCGCAGCATGAGCTGCACGCGCTCAACCTCGTTCAGCCAGTCGGCGAGCGTCGCTTCCACCTCGCCCTGGTCGGGTGGCAGGATGCCGGTTGGGCAGCTTGGACCAAGCCGCTTCAGCGCGAGCGCGCGATAGCGGTTGAGCGTTCGGTCGCCTGCGGTTGCGCACCAGAGATCGTCTTCGGAGAAGAACTGTACGACGGGGACCCGGCTTCCTCCATTGATGCGCAGCTCCTCGCTGAGTTCCTTCTTTATCTCCCGTTCCACGAAACGCAGATCGATCTTTGCAGGATTGGCTTCGGCGATTCGCTGGAGGAGAGGACATTGTTCGACGCAGTCTCCACACCAGATACCGCTATGCACCAGGATCTTGATCTCACGCTCAAAGCCAGCGATAAGTTGCTGTTGGGTGGGATTGAGTTTCGCGGCGTCAGAGACCTGGTTCCAGCGGCGTTGCTGCTCTTCGGTTCCGTTGGCAAGGTACTGCCGAAAGGGAAGTGCAGAGGAGAACTGATCGGTGAAAGATGGCATGCTGGTTTGTTTCCTCCGGTTGATTGGTGTTGTGGCTCTTCGAGTTCAACTTAGCTCGGCTGCGATCGATTCAGGTCGGCTTCGCTCCATGCGTGAAATCCGCCGACGATGTCTGTCGCTCGCCAGAGTCCTATCTCCTGGAGCGCTGCGGCGGCGAGGCTTGAGGTGTAGCCTTCGGAGCAGAAGACGATGACCTGGATGTCGTGATCGGTGGCGACGGGGAGCCGTGCGCTGGAGGTGGGATCGAATCTCCACTCGAGCACATTGCGCTCGATGACCAGAGCGCCCGGAATACTGCCTTCGATGGAGCGCTGGGCTTCGGGTCGAATATCAACGAGGATCGCCCCTGCCTTTGTTACGGCCCGATAGGCCTCGGACGGAGATAACCTCCGCAGACGGGCGCGTGCCGCGGCAAGCATCTGGTCGATGCTGAGCGCATCGAACCGGTCTGTTGATCGGTTTCTGCTCGCCTGCCACTCGTGATCGAGATTCGCGGGATGGTTAGGCGCATGGGTGCGCGGAACCAGTTGGCTCCCATCCAGTTCGAACCGATTCATCAGGCTGAGTGGAGGCGAATAGGCGTGAATGCTGATGGCGGGTGCGATGGATCCATTCCGGACGTCGTGCGCGTAGTCGGGACCAAAGGCGCGCGGCGTGCCTGGAGGGACTGCGAGGGGCTGCTCACCGGGGCGATGTTCTTCGAGTTCGCCGGTCGCTACGATGAACGCTCCGGAGGAATCACCGTGGTCGTGAAAGCCGGTCGATTGCCCAGGCAGCCAGCTGATGGCCCAGATGTCGTAGTCGGCATCCTGATACAGCCGCTCGTACCAGCGATGTTCGGTGCGCAAGCGCACTCGACTGATCCATCCATCCGATGATGCGAACTGCTTGACGATGCTGGCGAGTTCTTCAGGAGTCTTCGAGAGCGCACCGGAAGGGATTGAGTAGTTGTTGGGCTGACGCACGTGGTGAACCTCTGTTGCGAGTGGCATACTATCTCTCCAGAGCGGAACCTTCGCAGACAAGCCAAGGCAAGGATGCCTGCTTGTTGAGCGGATCCATGAACAAACGATGGGAGGAGCGGATGAACTTTGGAGGGACGTTTCAGAAGGATCGAAGTATCTGAGAAGGTCGCGCTCACCCAGGGAAGGGTTGGTCGCAGCGACAACAACAATTCAGTGGAAACGCCATACCCTGACGCTAGCATGATGCGAAGAAGGGGGTCAATCTTCGAGCACCGGCGGGCGCTCAACCTTTGAGCAACTGCGGTAATTCATCCAAATCGGCATGACGGCCCTTTGTGGGACTGCAGGCCTGAGATGACCGGCACCCGCACTGATGCTCCATTGGGTGGAGCGCAGGCAGGATGCTGTACACGATATGGGAGATGCGAAGATCATCGAAGTGTTGGTCACGAGATCGCACATCACCGTCAATCAAGTCTTCCATGGGGCTGCATTGCAGACCGCAACCTGCATCCTGAAGAACTCCCTTCGGTCACGCGACGGGGCTCGAGAACCCGAGGCGGCGTCTTGATGAGCGCGGGGAATTTTGCCAGTCTGCCTCCTGCGATCGTGACCCAAAGCAGGCTTAGCGAAGGTGGGTGGCAGAGACGTCACTCAAGCGGAGCACTAAGCTTTTTGCTGCGCCTCCGGCTTTCACAAATTCTCCCAAGGGTAACTCGGAGACGTGATAGCCGGCGGCCCTTATGCGGTCGGCTGCGGTCCCGGCGGTGTGCATCAGAACCTCATCGCCGATATTGATGACATTGCA
>JAMFSC010000259.1 GCA_026225095.1 bacterium | reverse complement strand
GGCTTTTGTGGTGTGAATCCCCAGCGCTTGAGATACTTTCCAACGCTGCGCACATGCAGCTTGATCTTGCACTCCCGTTCGATCAACAGCATGACGGCGGCGCGTGTCCACAAGGCAAATTCCATCTTCAATTGCTCGGGACGCTTCTCCTGGATCAGACGCTGAATATGCTCTTCCTGCTCGGCGGTCAAGCTGCGACCGCTGCTTGCCGGCCTTCCGCGCTGGCCCATGTCCAGGCCACGAATGCCTTGATCTTCATAACGCTTGACGATCATGCGAACGGCGGTGTAACTCAAGCCAACTTCCAGCGCGATCCGATGCCGATTCACTCCGCGCTTATAGGCTCGGATCACCTGCCGCCTGCGCTCATGCTGCGCTGCAGAACTCAACTTGCGTGCGTCTTCTGGCTCCATACCAATTTGACGCGCATCTCAGTCAAACGACACAGTAATTATGGGCCGCAGCTATAAGAAGCAGGTGCGCGGAGCGAAGGGCATGTCGCCTGCTTTGGTGACCGCCGCGTATAATAGGACGCCCGCCTCCACGCCTGAATTACAGATCTCTCGTTCTGCCATTCATTCGCCCCTCGCCGTAATGCCTTCGCAACATCGCCTCATTAAATTCGATGCGGTAGCCAGCAATTATCTGCTTGATGATATGGGCATGCATCTTGCCGGGCTGACCCAGCGCTTTGACCTTGCCGTTGGCCCAAGGCAGTCTATGGGGGAAAGAAATGAGCTATGGGGGCGCTGTCATTGGCTCGTTATGCCTCTTGATGCGGTCACTTCTTAGTACGAGGGCCTCGGGTTGGTATCGTAGGTCGACCCAAATTTATTGGGGTGGCTGGCCGGCGATGTTCTTGTGGTGGGCGCCTTTACATCGCCGAGATCGGTGGTACCGGCGGAGAGGTGAAGGCGGCGATCCAGTCCGGCGAGGATCGGTTGGGGGACACCCTCGATCCAGAAGTGGAGCGTGTACTCACCTGGAGGGATGCCCCGGAGGTCCATACCGGCGGCATTGGCGATGACGTAGAGAGGCGTTGACAAGGACAGGACGACGGCGCTCATCTCGGGATGGATGTTGCAGAAAATATAAGACACGCCTTCGCGGGGGAAGGCGACCGA
Organism: bacterium; assembly: GCA_026225095.1. Classification (GTDB taxonomy): domain Bacteria; phylum Acidobacteriota; class Terriglobia; order Terriglobales; family Acidobacteriaceae; genus Edaphobacter. Next base: position 2,366 of record JAMFSC010000259.1, on the reverse strand, counting down.
CTTACTCGAGCCCGCTTCGTAGAGGCCGAGGTCGAAGCGCCTGCCGTCGAAGAGGGAAAAAACGTTGTGGAAGAACGGATCAGCGTTGGGGAACTGGACGATGCTGCCGGCTGGAACAACCTGAAGATGCGGGGTGAAGGCCCGGTTTCTCTGAAGGAGGGAATAGCGGCCATGAGGCACAAAAGGAAGAACCGGCGTTCCGACCAGGGGCTCCAGCCAGATTACGGCGGGCACGGAGCCTCTGGACTGCGAGACGGAAGAGACGATCTGAAGGCGCAGTTCGGCGGTGTTGGTTGCCGGTGGGTGGCCCTGGGGAAAACCCCGGAGGGAGAGAACGCAGAGCAATGTCGCTGCAATGTGATTTCGAATCATCAAAATCGATATCCTGCGCCAACACCGAGGATGTTGCTGCGGTTTGCGGGGCCGATTGCGGGGACACTTTGCAGGTCGCGGTACTCCAACGAGAAGACGAGATATGCGCTTGGGCTCCAGATCACGTTGCCGGTATAGGTGCGGTTCCTGGCGAGGTTCTGATAGATGGTTCCGCTCGGATTAGCGTAACGGCGAACCTGTTCGGCGAATGCATTGTCGAGACCGAGGGCCGCGTTAAACTGCAGACGCGCATTGATTGTTTCTTTGACTTGCGCCCATCCGCCGACATCGGCCAACGGCGAGTAGTAGTAATTGCCCGAAGTGCTGTCCGCAAGGTAGGCGAGATCTTTGTAAGCTCCGCCACCGAGACCGCCGAGTGCCTGTCCCCGATAGAAGCTTCCTGAGAGAGAGAGGCGGTCTGAGAGCTGGAGCCGTGTGTCGAGGGTGGCCGCCCACGCGTCGAAGCGACGGCCAAGGGGGTCGAGATGAGGGGCGAAGTATCCGCCCACCCCGATATGACTTCCCTCGTCTGGCCTGGGTGCTCCGAGGGCGATGCGCGCTTCAAGTGCGGGCCAGCGGCTCCGTTCCGAGAGTGTGGGAGCGACGCCGGCCGCGCCACCGACTGAGGAGCCAGGCATAGAGGCATCGCCGACGTCCATGAGTGCGGCCTGGAGACGGAGGGCGTGTGCGCCAGAGAGGGTGAGATCGTGCGTCACACCGAGTTGTGGGTTCCATGTCCACAAGTTTCCGGACCATGCGAGGGCGGGTTCGGCAACGGAGGTGAGCGAGGTGGGCGCTTCGGGGCTGAGAAGGGGGCGATCAAGGGAGAAGAATACTTCCGTGCGGTCCCAGCGCAGGCCAGCGTCCGCCGTGCGGAGTCGCAGGAAAGTAGAGTTGCCGCTGTAGTAGCCAGTGTAGTTTGAGCCCGTGCTGCCGGACTGCGGACTGCCGTCGAAGTCGATGTGTAGATCGGCGTAGCTCTGAGCGCCGAAAAGATGCGGGCCACGCGCACTGAAGCCGAGCACTGTCTGGCGGACGGAGGCTCCCGTGGTGCCTGAGCCGGCGAGCGCGAGCGTTGGAATGGGCGGCGCATCGACCGCGCTGGTGTTGACGAAGGCGTTGAAGAGAAGCTGCCCGCTGATCTTCAGCGGGTACTTCGATTCCGTTTCGACCTTGGTCTGCTCATGCGTGGCGATCTGCGACTCCTGCATGGTCTGTCGCTCACGAAGTTCATCGATGGCTTTGGCGGTGTCAGACGGTGAGGTTTGGAGCGGTACAGATCGGGAGGTCATCTGGCGCTGGAGTGCAGCGAGCTGGGCACGCATGGCATCCAGTTGACGCTGCGACTCCTGCAACTGAGCCTGGGTGCGCTCCATAGCCTCGGTGAGGTGTTGGATCTGCTGCGATGTGTCATCCGAATTCGTTGCCTGCGCACAGACGGCCTGCGTCAGCGAGCCAAGCCATAGAAGGAGAAAGGGCGTGATATGACGCCTACCGCTGCGTCCCTTTGATCGTCTAAGTTGAAGGCTTCTCATGAGCGATATCCTGTTCCTGGAGTGCGGGCCAAGAGGGGCTTCTTGTCTCCTCTGTGAGGAGCCCGCGGGTAACACTCATCTGAAAGACAGTCTCGCCTGGTAGGCTGCGAAGAAGGATGACCTCCCCCCCATGGTCCATGGCGACACGATGCGCCAAGGTCAGGCCGAGACCAGTTCCCTTCTGCTTTCCCTCGCTGACGAAAGGATCGAAAAGACTCTTGCGAATGACTTCCGGCACACCCACCCCGTTGTCGATGACTTGCACCATCATATGCTCCTGCTCGCTGTGAAGAGCGATCGTGACCTGCGCAGGCGTTCCCTCGGCGCGCTGGGCCTGGCATGCGTTGAGCAGAAGGTTGTAGATGGCACGCTCGATCTGCCTTGCATCGACAAAGGCTGCCGTGAGGGTGGGTTCGCCGAAGTTCTCGACGAGCTGGACGCCTTGGGAGTCGGGATGAG
>JAMFSC010000041.1 GCA_026225095.1 bacterium | reverse complement strand
GCACCCGCACCTCGTCCGCAGCCTGCTCCAGCACCGGCCCCGCCTGCCCCGCCTTCACGTAGATCGTCACCGACTTCGCCGTCCCATAGCTCTTCTGGTAGGCCGTCAGCGGAACCCCCACCCAGTTGTCCTGGCTCGCTCCGAGGGTACTTCCCTGCTTCTCGCTCACCCCGATCACCGTGTACGGCGCCCCATCCACCCGCAACTCCTGCCCCAGCGGATCGACGCCCGGGAACAGGTTGTCCTCAATATCCGACCCGATAATGCACACATGCGACGCGTGCTCCTCGTCGGATTGCGTAAAATCGCGCCCCTCGACGATGTTCAGATTCTGCAGCGACGGCATCTGCCACGTGTACCCGCGCACCGTGGAGTCGGTGACCGACTGCGATCCCCGCACCACCTTCGCCACCGTCGCCTGCTGCGCCCCCAGGCCGGTGCAGTGCTTGCAGTTGGCTTCGATGTACCGGTAGTCGTCCAGCAGAATGTTCTTCCGCCTCTGGAAACGCACATAGTCGTCCGCGTTGGTGATGAACTGCGGCATCCGCGAGACGGTAAATACATCCGCACCATAGCTCGAAAACTTCGTCTCGATGTAGGTGTTCGCGCCGTTCACCAGCGTCACGACCGCGATCACGCTGGCCACACCGATCACCACGCCAAGCAGCGTCAGCACCGTCCGCAGCTTGTTCGCCCAAAGCGATTGCAGCGCGAGTTTTAAGCCTTCTTGGAAGTCCATCGCAGCATCCCGCCCCCGGGCAGGTTCAGATCAGTTCTCTTGGTGATGGAGTAGTCGCTTCGAGATTATCAGTCCCGAAGCGTGTGCGAGAGACAAAATCCCCCACCCCAAACCATACGCAGCGCACCGCTTCCCGGTTCCCGGTCTGGCCTCAGGGTGTGCTCAGGTACTTCGCCGGAATGGTCTTGCCCGGCGCCTCGGCATCCCACGTAATCTGGATGACCCAAAAACGGTCGCCGTCCTTCAGTAACTGGAAGCTGTTGATCCCGCGCGCAAAGGGGTTCGCGTCCTCCCGAGCATGGCGTGATTCATAGGTACTCCACACCGAGACAAGGTTGCCGAAGGCCTCGACCCGATTCGCCACCGACCGCTCGAAGAACCCGTCCGCGGCCATCCGCCCGCTCGCACGCGCGATGTAGCCGTCGATCGACAGCAGCGTCACGTCGGAGTGCGACCCCGCCGACGAGTCGACGGATCGAATCGGTATCAGCCGCGCATCCGGAACAAACAGCGAGCGCATCCGGTTCCAATCGCGCGCCTGGCCTTTGGGCCCTGAGATTACGTCATAGACCGCCGCCACAATGGCGTCCGCGGAATGCACATCGGCCGGCTTCGCCACCGGCCAATCCGGATGGCCGGCGATCGCCCCCACCGCAACCGGCGAAGCCGAGGCAGCGGACGTGCTCTGAGCTATTCCCGCGCCCCGCCATCCCAAAGTCAGCACCAACATCATCCAGGCCGCACGCAATCTCATGCGAACCATCCTACCGCCGCCCACCTTGTCTCCGGCGAAAATCCGCATCCAGCCCACCGTCTCGCGTACACTCAAAGAGCAGGCGGCCGGACGATCGCTGCCCCACGCGTCGCAAGGTGTCGTGGGGGGGAGGAAAGTCCGAACTCCGCAGGGCAGTGTGCCGGATAACGTCCGGGACGGATGCTTCAAGGCATCTGGACGGCCAGTGCAACAGAAAATAAACCGCCAAGCAGACGCGCAAGCGACTGAAGGTAAGGGTGAAACGGTGCGGTAAGAGCGCACCGGGTGACGCGTAAGCGGCATCGCATGGTAAACCCCACACGGAGCAAGACCAAATAGGCAGGGAACGCCAACGCCACTCTCCAGGCGGGCGTCGCGCATCGGCCCGATGCGACCAGGCGGAGAGACTCAACCCGGCGCAAGCCAGGAAGGGAGCCGGAACCTGCGGGTAGGTTGCTGGAGCGGTCCGGTAACGGGCCGCCTAGAGGAATGATCGTCTAAAACAGAATTCGGCTTACGGGCCGTCTGCAAACTGAGGCCCGGACGCTCCGCAAGGAGCCTCCGGGCCATCGCTTTCCCTACTCCGAAAACACAGACTTCCGCCCCACCAGCCGCCCATCCATATCCGCCAGCACATACGCAACCACCGAAAGCATCGCCGTATTCCGCTTGAACGAGTCCGGATCGACCTTATCCAGCGTGTCCGCCTCGGTATGGTGCCAGTCGAAGTAGTGCTCGCCCACCGTCCTCGGGCTCAGCGCCGCCACTCCATCCGCCGTGATCGGCCCGATATCCGATCCACCCCCACCCGGCGAGACCGTATCGGCCCCGATCGGAGCCAGCAGCGCCGCGATATCCCGCATCGTCGCGACCGACTGCTTCTCCGCCTCCGACAACCCCGGAGCCTCAGCCGGAGCAGCACCCGCAGCCTGCCGCCGTCCCCCGCCAAACCCGCCATACCCCATCCCCAGCGGCTTCTCCGCTCCGCCATCCATCTCGATCGCCGCCACCTGGTCGCCGATCTTGTTCCCGATCCACTTCCGGTAAGCCTTCCCCCCGGCCCCGCCATTCTCCTCATTCACCCAGAACACGATCCGGATCGTCCGCTTCGGCTTCAGCCCCAGCTTGTGGATCAGCGACACCGCCTCAAACGTCGCCATGATCCCCCCGCCGTCGTCCTGCGCCCCCTGCCCCACATCCCACGAGTCGATATGTCCGCCCAGCACCACCACCTGCTCCGGGTGCTCGCTGCCGACAATCTCCCCCATCACATTCCCTGCCTGGACATCCGCCTCCATGTGCGCGTCCATCTCGAGATGCACCTTCACCGGCCCTTCCTTCGCCAGCCGCTCGATCAGCAGCGCATCCTCGACCGACAGCGCCGCCGCCGGAATCTTCGGCTGCTTCTCGTCATACCGCAGCGTCCCCGTATGCGGAGTCTGCATCACCAGCCCCGTCGCCGACCGCACCAGCATCGCCACCGCACCCCGAGCCGCCGCCCGCGAAGTCCCACCCGTCCGGTACATCGACCCAACCCCATACCCATGCCAGCCCGGGTTGAAGACGACAATCTTTCCCTTCACCCGGTCAGACGGCAACGCATCCAGCGTCGCAAAGTCCGGCACAAACAGCACCTCGGCCGTAATCCCGCCCTTGGGAGTCCCCACGCTCATCCCCAGCCCAAGCATATGCAGCGGCTTCGCCACCGGCCCCACCAGCGCCGCCGACTCGTTCCCCCTCACCCAACGCGGAACCATCACCGGCTGCACCTGAACGTTCTGCAACCCGGCCTTCGTCATCAGGTCCGCGCCCCACTCGACCGCCGTATTCAACTGCGGTGTCCCGCTCAACCGCTTCCCAACGTGATCGCACAGGTAGGTCAGGGCCGCGTAGCCATCGTTATCCGCCATCGCCGCGGTCAAAATCCGGTCCGCATCCGTCTTGTACTTCGCTGCCAGCGGACCAGCCACCGCCGGCATTCCTGCCCGCTCGGAACCAGGCGCACCCATCTGCGAATACAGCGGCGTGGCCGCCATCATGGCGGCCCCAGTGATCCCGACAGCCAACCGGGCAGTCAAACACTTCATCGTTATCTCCTCGTACCAGATCAATCCCACGGCGCAATCAGGGTCACGCACATCGCTGCAAAAATCGGGGGTGCCCCCATCTTACCCCGCAAATTTCCAACCCAACCGATCCCTCCCCCTGCGACCATCGGGAGCACCCAGCGAAGCGGTATACAAGTCACGAAGTGACCGCCCCCCGCGCAGGGGGCCCGTCCGGCAGGACTAGCGCAAAGGCCAAAGCCAAGCCGCCCCCCGCACCCCACTCGAATCCCCAAACTTGGCCGCCCGCAGCGGAGTCTCCACCTCCCGCCCAAACACATACTTCTCCAACCGCCCCGGCAGATCCTCATACAGCCGCTTGACCTGCGACATCCCCCCACCAAACACCAGCACATCCGGATCGAGAATATTGATCAGCCCCGCCAGCCCCCGCGCCAGCCTGTCCTCATACCGGTCCAGAGCCGCAACCGCACTGACCTCCCCCACATCCGCCGCCGCCATAATCTCCCGCGCCGTCAGCCTCACCCCGGTCACCTCCGCATAGTCCCGCGCAAACCCCGTCCCCGAGACCCACATCTCCAGACACCCCCTCTTGCCGCAGTAGCACTCCGGCCCCGGCAGCTCATCCCCCTGCGCCCACGGCAGAGGATTATGACCCCACTCCCCACCCAGCCCATTCATCCCGGCATGAACATGCCCATTGATCGCCAGCCCACCCCCACATCCCGTCCCCAGGATCACCCCAAAGACCACACCCAGCCCCGCCGCCGCGCCATCCGTCGCCTCCGACACCGCCAGGCAGTTCGCATCGTTCGCCACCCGCACCTCGCGCCCGAGCAGCGCCGAAAGGTCCTTCGCCAGCGGCATCCCATTCAGCCACACCGAGTTCGCGTTCTTCACCAGCCCCGTCCGCTCGATGATCGTGCCCGGAATCCCGGCCCCCACCGACCCGGTCGCGCCCGTCTCCTTCTCCAGCCGATCGACCAGCCCCGCAATCGCATGGAGCGTCCCGGGATAGTCGTCCCTGGGCGTCGCCACCCGATACCGCGCCAGCTCCGTGCCATCCCCACTGATGGCCAGCGCCTCAATCTTGGTCCCGCCGACATCCACTCCAATGCGCATCTCTGAACCCGTCACCCAGCACTCCTCATGTCAATCTTTGGCTCGCGCAGCATCTCCTGACGAGACCACCAGCAAACCTTCTGAGTCTAACCGGTGCGCCTCGAATCTTTCGGCGTACCAGCAAATCGGTAATGTCTTGTTATCATGGAGAAGCATCATGGATCAAAGAATCCCGCCGATCTGGCGGTATGAATGAGCGAATCTGACTACAAGATGTTGACGGAGCAGTTTGCCCAGCTTCGCCGGGATTGTGACACACGCGAAAAGGCGATCTCCCAGCTTCAGAGTGAGGGACTCCTCGACGCGGACGGCCATACGGCTGCTCCGTATCGGAGCTCAGCTCAGGAAATTGTTTGCCGATAGCTCTTGGTTATCACGGATGTTCAGTTCAGGCCGCCCAGGAACTCCTGGGCGGCTATCCATTTAGGGATAGCGAAAGAGAATACGATTGGCTGGGTTCAGGGGCTACTTCTGGGAAGGCGACATCGTTCGCGCATACGAATGGGCGCTTGAACGGAGACCCCTTAGCCCCTGCGTTGTTGGAGCAGTGATCGATTTGGGGAACTGCCTTCAGAGGAACATTAGCTCGAGCGGCGTTGGTCAGGTAACGTTTAGGTGTCACTACAGCTTGCGGCTACCTCATATCCGGGGGTAAGCTCTGATAGCGAAGAAAGGGTGAAAACGATGGCAGAGAAATCTTCGATTGAGTGGACAGACGCCACGTGGAATCCTGTGCGCGGCTGCACCAAGATCAGTCCTGGTTGCAAACACTGCTATGCACAAGTGTTTGCGGAGCGTTTTCGAGGCGTCCCGAACCACCCTTATGGACAGGGATTTGATCTGCGACTGGTCCCGGAAAAGCTCGCTGAGCCACTACGATGGAAAACACCCAAACGTATCTTCGTCAATTCCATGAGCGACCTATTCCATCCGGAGGTCCCAGAGGCGTACATCATCCAGGTAGCGGAAATCATGATGCACACTCCGTGGCACACTTTTCAGGTGCTCACGAAGCGAGCCGACCGGATGTCGAAGCTATTGAACAGTTCTTTAGCATTCGCGGCTTCCGCTGCTCATATCTGGTGGGGCGTCAGCGTTGAGAACAAGAAGCACGGTGTACCTCGTATCTCCCATCTCCGCAACGCGAAGGCGAAAGTCAGGTTTCTCTCTGTCGAGCCTCTTCTGGAATGCTTGGGAACGCTCAATTTAAAAGGGATGCATTGGGTGATCGTCGGTGGGGAGAGCGGCCATGGCGCACGTCCAATGAACGAAGAGTGGGTGACGGCAATAAAGATCCAATGCGCCAAAGCAAAGGTGCCGTTCTTTTTTAAACAATGGGGGGGGCGTCAGAAGTCGAAGGCCGGCAGGCTACTCCAAGGCAGAACGCACGACGAGATGCCTTCGCTCTACTCGATCCGTCCCGCTTCACAAGAAACGCAACAAGGTGCCATCTGAGAACGTGCCCTTCCGCCGTTTCGGAGAAGCGTTCAGTACAGACACTTCTCGCGCGAGTTCCATTGGCCCTAGAATCGGAACCTTCAAGTGCTTGGGGAGGAATTCCGTTTCGGCGATCACCCAATCACGCAAGTCTTCGATCGCAACATCTTTTCCTTGGAACCTATTCAGGATGGCGTCTCTCAGCGGAGCCAGATTTGGGTGTGCACTGAACAGCGATAAGAGACCACGCGCATCAGAGTGGTCAGAGAACTGAAATGATCCAGTGTCATCTACCTTCCACATCGCTTCTTTCATCTTCTCCAATCCTTTGAGGCTATTTGTGGCGAAGAAGAGAAAGTAATCTGTGCTATTCCCTTTGTTCAACATTTCAAAGGAATGCACGTATTTCGCGGTCGTTTTCAACTGTTTTAGATAAATGTCGTGAATCGCCTTGCGTCGTTCAGCGGCTTCGGACAATCCGAGAACGGCACGCCACTCTGTCGTGCCGAAAAGCTCGTCATAATCTTCTGCATGCTTTTCGAGCGAGAGAAAGCGGTTGACTTCCTCGTACATGAAGTTGACGAGAACCTCGCACCTGTCATTTTTCAGCACGGTGCGAATCGTTTGAAATGGCGTATGGGAGAATCCGAACGGGTCGATAAACACCAGCGTAGGAGCGATGTTCTCCTTCTGGGTTTCAATGAGCTTAAACGTCTTCGTCAGGTGCTCATCAAACTTGCCGTGCACAACGGACCACTTCACATGTGCGGGTAGAGTTGCCGAAAGCTCGTCCAAGACGCCCTTCAAGTGTTTGCAACGTTCAAAATCATCCTCGACGAAGATACAAACTAGCTCTCCGCGAATCGGGTAGGCATGATCTCGAGCTGCCTTGAGAACGACGACGGGAGAGCCATCCTCCCCAGCGCTATAGCGACCGGGGCCGGCGAAGCCATCGATATAAACGACCCTACCGTTCCATCTCGCCATGATAGGCAGCCATGCCTCGAAGTACCGACGCAGGATGTCATGCTTCTTAGCCGTATGAGGATCTAAATTCCAGATTGTTCCGAGCGATTTGGACATAAGTCCTTTCGAAGCATCGACTGATGTATCCACCTTAATACGAAACGATCTAGCAGGCCGTCCTTTGAGCGTTACTACCACGCTTCCCGAGCCTAGGTTGACGACGGAAATCCAGAAGTCGACTGAAGTCTGAATACCCGCACGGCGAACACCCGATGTATCGAGTGGATCGATGGCCCTATATTGAGGCGCGATCGATCCCAATAAACGCCGTTGTAGCTACCAGCCCTACAAGGGACGGCTGCGTTACTAAAATTAGGAACCCATAGCTCATCTCCGCCGCTTCCATGCAGTAAGCCTGGAGAGTGTCCAAACCGTCATCCGGACGCATCGAGGGGGAGAGTAATCTTGGAGCGAGGCGCCCCACCGCATGAAGCGAACCACATCTCCGAGGCCTCACCTCCTCACGCTCCTCCTTCTCGCCCTCCCGCTCCTTCCGCTCACCATCCCGCTAGCCGCCCAAAGCACCTCTCAGGCCCCACCCCAGGCTCCAGCCCAGCCACCACCCGCCCCCCCCGCCGCCACGTTCTTCGGCCGCTGGGCGCAGTTCTACCATCAGGACTGGACCGGAACCGCCCCATCCTCCCCCGCGCCCCCACGCCGCGGCCTTCCCTCCCCGCTCGATTCCCCGCCCTTCCCCGCCTCCGACTGGTCCTACGGCGGCTCCCCCGTCCTCGGCGAGCCCGATACCCAGAGCTACCCACTCATGACCGCGATCAACGGTGCCCGTTCCCGGACCAAGCTCTACGGCTGGTTCGAACCAACGCTCAACTTCAGCACCTCCGCCCACTCCAACTTCCCCGTCGCCAACGACGCCACCGCCAATCGCCTCGAACTCAACCAGTTCGTCGTCTACGCCGAGCGCCTCCCCGACACCGTCCAGCGAGACCACTTCGACTGGGGCTTCCACCTCACCAGCCTCTTCGGAACCGACTACCGCTTCACCACCGGCAAAGGCTACTTCTCGAACCAGCTCCTCGATCACAACCGCAGCTACGGCTTCGATCCCGCCCTCGAATACCTCGACCTCTACGTCCCCAAAGTCGGGCAGGGCATGAACATCCGGATCGGCCGCTACATCTCGATTCCCGGCATCGAGGCGCAGCTCGCCCCCAACAACTACACCTTCTCGCACTCCCTGCTCTACTCGATCGATCCCTTCACCGATACCGGCATCCTCGCGACCATCAAGCTCACCGACCAGTGGCTCATCCAGCTTGGTCTCTCCGGCGGCCACGACGTCGCGCCCTGGGTCGAGGACGCAAAGCCCAGCGGAACCGCCTGCATCAACTACACCACCCACTCCGTGAACGACAACGTCTACGTCTGCGCCAACGGCATCAACACCGCCAAGTACGCCTACAACAACATCCAGCAGTACGACGCCACCTGGTATCACAAGTTCTCAAAGTCATGGCACAGCGCCACCGAGGCCTGGTTCATGTACGAGCGCGGCGTCCCCGCCGTGGGAGGCACCATCGCCCCCGAGAACAACGCCAACGGAGCCTTCTGCCATCCCGGACTCGCCCGCTGCACCGCCCCCGAGTACTCCGCCGTCAACTTCCTCCAGTACGAGCGCAACGCCCACAACTTCTTCAGCCTGCGCACCGACTTCCTGAACGACAAGAAGGGCCAGCGCACCGGCTACCAGACCCGCTACTCCGAGGAGACCCTCTCCTGGACCCACTGGATCGGAACAACCGTCCAGATCCGCCCCGAGATGCGGTTCGATCACGCCTGGGATCGCCCCTCCTACGGCAACGGCGACCACCAGAACCAGTTCACCATCGCCACCGACGTCATCTACCACTTCTAGATCACGCCCCGCCGCCACAAAATCGGGTGCCCCACCTTCGCGACACGCCTCACCGTCGCTAAGGTGGGCTCGCCACCAAGGCACCGGGCGATCGAGCGATCGAGCCACTTCTCATTCAGGATCGCGCAGGCGACAAGCCTAGCTCGAGATCATGTGCAGCGCGAGGCCCGAGAGCAGAAGCGTGATCGCATCCTCCGACAGCGCGACCGGAAGGTCCCGCCCGCAAAGGTCGGCGAAGTGCCGCCGGAACATGAATCCGACAAAGGTTCCCGCCGCCGCCCCCAGCACCCCAAGCATGATGCCCTCAAGCGCCGGTCCCGACGCTCCCGCCGCCGCCAGTGCGCCCACAAGCCCGCCGAACGAGAGCCGGGCAATCAGCGGAAACGCCGTGGTCCGGTCCGGAATTCCCGGAAGCGTGTCCCCGATCCACTCCCCCACCGCGAGCACCGTAAATACGATCGCCGACGTCAGGCTCGCCGCCCAGTGGCCCCAGGTCCCATCGAGCGAGAGGAACTTGAAGTAGGCGAACCAGCAGAGCATCGCAATCGGGGTCATCGTCCGCAGACCGTTCGCGAAGCCGAGGATCGGAAAGGCCAGAAGCCAGGTCATCAGCGTGATCGCCATACAAGATTCCTCGTGGCCGTGCAGAGGATCGAAGTACGCCTCATAGCCTCCCCGAAGAGTACACTGCCCGCGCGCAAAATCTCAGCGATCTCGACGCGCGGGTCACGAAGATGACACCTGTCCAGTTTTTCCATACAACGGCCCAGCAACGAACACGCTTATTGACGCAGAAAACCGTACAGCGGGAAGGCTTCCGCCAGCCCGCGGACCTCTCCACGGATCGCCTCCAGCCGTGCCGGATCGTTGCGATGCTCGAGCGCCTGTGCGATCCACCCAGCAATGACGCGCATTTCAGGCTCCTTCATCCCCCGCGTGGTCAACGCAGGCGTGCCAATCCGAATCCCACTCGGCTTCATCGGAGGGTTCGAATCGTAAGGAATCGCATTCTTATTCACCGTAATTCCCGCCAACCCCAAAGCCACCTCCCCCTCGGATCCGTACATACCCTTTGCAAATACATCAATCAAAACGAGATGCGTGTCGGTACCACCGGAGATGATGCGGTATCCCTCGGCTTCAACCGCCGCAGCCAGTACCTTGGCGTTGGCGACGACCTGCTTCGCGTAGTCCGAAAACTCCGGCTGCAGTGCCTCAAGGAATGCAACTGCTTTGGCTGCAATGACATGCACCAGCGGACCCCCCTGTTGCCCAGGGAAGACACTGCGGTCGACACTTGCAGCTAAGTCGTTTGTCGTCAATATCATACCGCTACGAGGCCCACGCAGCGTCTTGTGCGTCGTGGTGGTGACGACATGGGCGTGCGGCACGGGCGAGGGATGCGCTCCACCAGCGACCAGACCCGCGAAGTGCGCCATATCGACGAGCAGATACGCACCGACAGCGTCCGCGATGGCGCGCATCCGCGGAAAGTCGAACTGGCGCGGATAGGCGCTTCCGCCGCCGATGATCATCTTCGGCTTCTCGCGTTGCGCGAGGGCTTCGAGCTCATCGTAATCAATGACTTCCGTGTCTTTGCGGACCTGGTAGCCGACGACCCGGTAGAGTTTTCCTGAGAAATTGAGCTTGTGCCCGTGGGTCAGGTGGCCACCATGTGCGAGATCGAGCCCGAGGATCGTGTCTCCGGGCGTGAGCAAGGTCATGAATGCAGCGGCATTGGCCTGCGAACCGGAGTGCGGCTGGACGTTGACGTGCTCCGCGCCGAACAACCGTTTCGCCCGGTCGCGCGCAAGGTTTTCAACGACATCGGCGTATTCGCAACCGCCGTAGTAACGCTTGCCGGGATAGCCTTCGGCGTACTTGTTCGTAAATACGGTGCCCGCAGCCTCGAGGACAGCGCGGGAGACGAAGTTTTCGGAGGCGATCATCTCGAGGCCTTCGTGCTGACGATCGACCTCCTTTTCAATCTGGGCGGCGATCTCGGGATCGGATACGGCGAGGGAGGCGTCAAGGTCTATCGGCATAGGCCTCATTTTATCCGCGTTTCGCCCGCTCTTCCCGGGGCGGAGTGAGAAGGATTGGATGGACTCATGCTTTCAGTCCCGGAGCCGATCAAGGGGATGAGGAGATCCGCCCATGAGTGAGTCGATCGGCACAGTTTTGTTCATAGCAGCGGTTTTTTCGCCCTGCCTGTTGGAGTTCGCTCTCTGGAAGCGGGACCTCGAATGGCTCGGAGTTCGCCCGGACGGGCAACGGCTGCGCGTTCAATCGTCAGACGGCCTGAAGGGCTAACCTCTTGAAGCTCTGATAGATGAAGGATCCCAGGTACCATCCGTCCAGATATTTGTAGGGGGTCTCCCCGGTGGTGTAGTGCCCGCAGGGGAGGACCTTTGAGACATAGTCGACGTGGTGTCGGTCGAAGTTTTTGAGCACATCGAGCGAGAACTCCCGAAGAAATGTCAGGTCGTAGGTGGCGTGGACGACGAGCACGCGCTTGGGATTTACGGCGAATTTCTCCATAAAAGCCATGGGGCTGACCCCCAGGAAGAGCTGGCGGACGGTCTGCTGGGAGAGGCCGGCCTGCTCGAATGCGGCGCGGATGTGGCGGGTGCTCTGGCCGGTCCAGACGACATCGCCGAACCAGGTGGAGGCGTGATTGAAGGCGCAGACCTCGATGCGCGGATCGTGCGCGGCGGCGATGAAGGCGTAGCAGGAGCCGAGGCTTGTTCCGAGGACTCCGAACTGCTCGTAACCCTGCTGTTCGAGCCAGTCGATGCAGCTCCTGATATCGACCACGGCCTGGCGGCAGGCGGCGAGGGTGCGGCCAATGTTCGCGGAGACGGCGTAGTCGGAGCGCTCGAGCTCACTTGGACGGCGGATGTCGTGGTATGGCTTTGATAGGCGTAAACAACTGATTCCAAAGCGGTTGAATATTTCGCACAACGCGTTGTGGGAGAAGGCATCGGCGTTCCACTGGGGCATGACGATCATCGCCTGTTTGGGTTTGCCGGCCTGGCGCTCGGGCGAGGCGGGATACCAGCGGGCGTTGACGACATCGTTTTCGGGGTAGGGAGTCGCGACGGGGGAGGTAAAGCGGAGGAATTGGGCGGTGGCGAGCTTTCCTGAGGCGGCGCGGAGCTTTACGTCAGCGTCTTGTTTCAGGGTGTTGGGGCGGACGTTGGTGGGGTAGAGGTGGGGATGGCGATCTTCGAGGCGGAAATCGGTTGGCACTGCGTAGCCAAAAAACGCGTCTGAGTTGGAGACGATCTTTTCATTGGCTGCGACCATCCGCGAGAGGCCGGCGCTCGTAGGATCTTCAGACGCTGAAAGTTGGGCGAAGTCGCCGAGCCAGTCCTCTCCCCATTCGAGGGGGCGGACGATGCGGTTGGTGTCGCGGGTCGTGAGGGCGGTCTCCCATGCGACCATCCACTGGGCGTAGAGCCGGGAGAGCATGGTTTTAGTTTATCAAGGGCATGGGGCGGGAATGGCCAAGCTTCGGGAAAAGCGAAGTAAAAGCGAATATACATTAGAGTTTTCAAATCGCCATTCCCATTTAAACGTAATGAAATAAGATACTTAGAACCAGCTCCCAACGCGGGAAAAATTCCCGTTGACTCCCATTTTGTGCAGGGTTATAACCTTGAGACTTTCTCCCCCACGAGGAGCAGTCCGGAGGTTGATTCGACCGTTGATTGGACCCCTGGACTGGCTTTGGATGTGGTGGTGGGAGTGAGGGTGGTGGGTTATCACGTCCCACTTTGTCGTCTGATCGAGACGCGACACACGGGTGTTGGCGCGACGTCGACGGAGCCGGATTGGGCTCCGCGGGGAACGCAAAGACACTTCATAGCAGCCTGAGCGAGCCCACTCGACCGTCGAAAAACATCGAGGCTCGCCGGGGGAGAACTACGCCCGAAATCGGGGTGAGGAGAAGCAATGACGAACCTGCGGATGGAACTGAAGGTATGTGAAGGATGTGGGGCGCTTTGGCTGCGCATGAACGGGGTGTGCAGTGTGTACTGTCGCGGATGCGCGAGACAGGTCTCTGATTTTCCCGCTCCCAGGCCGCGGCACGCCGGGGGACGGAGATGCACGGCCTTGCGTCCCGCGACGAAGAGCGCTCCCGTGAACGGGGCGATGGGCCTGGTTGGGGGTGCACGATGAGCGCGGCGGCGGTGGTTTTGCCGTTTGTCTGGGCTTTTTCTGCTGATCCGTCGGAGCGGAAGGCTCCTGAGACCGCTGGTGGGCCTGTGCTGGCAGCCGCGGGGTTGCGGCTGCGGGCGCTGGGGAGCGTGGGGGAGAGTGCGCCTGCGTTTGGGATGCTGGGGGCTACGGTGGCTCCGGCGTTTGTGGCGGCTTCGGTGGTTCCGGAGGCCTGGGCGTTCTATCGGAAGTACACGGAGGCGCTGCTGCGGCGGTATGTGCGGCTGGCGATGGAGGCGGGCAGGACGCCGTCGCTGCTGGGGCAGGAGATGTTCCGGGGGAAGGTGACGAGCTACAAGGTACACAGCTTTGAGGACGTCATTATCTTCGTGCACGACGTGGGCCGTTGTCTGGAAAAACTGGACAGGGGTCAGCAACATCTCGTTCGCAAGATTGCCCTGCAGGAGTACACGCAGGGTGAGGTCGCGGAGATGTCGGGTCTGGGGCTGCGGACAGTCGCTCGCCGGTATACGCAGGCGATCGACCGTCTGACGGGAATGTTCCTGGAGCGGGATTTGCTCGAGCCTCTGACAGCGTGTCAAGGGGCGGAGTCTGGTCTCTAGGTGCTAACTTGTTCATATGATTGGCTTTATGCGACAAAAATAGTTGGCCGACTAGTTATGCTCGGCCTGCTATTCTATAAAAGCAATGAAGGAATGACGGGAGAGTCGCTGCGGCGGCTGCTCCCGTTTTTCTTTTGGGGCAGGAGGCGGCATGGAGAAGAAGCGGGTTGCGGGACGGTTTGTGAAGGACGAGGTTGAGGGGGAGACGGGGCCGGCGAAGAGGCCGGCCGCGGTGGGGGCTCCTCGGCCTCGCTACTGCAGAGTGTTTGCGAGGAAGAGGATGGCCGAGGCCATGCCGGAGGTCGTGGAGGCCCTGATCGGCAAGGCGAAGGAAGGGAGCGTTCCGCATACGAAGCTGCTGGCGGAGTTGAGCGGATTCACGCGGGGCGAGGTGACTCCGAAGGTGGTGAAGCGGCGGAGCGGGATGCTGGCGGGGATGTCGCTTGAGGACCTGGGCGACGACGAATGAGGGATGAACGGGCGCAGGCGGGTTGGGGATCTGGAGGATTCGGGATGGAGTATGCGAAGGAGCTTCAACGGCGGGACTCGGGGTTGCGGACTGGCAGTCGCCTCGGTCGTGGAACGGCCTGCGGACGTGGTTTGCGTGAGCCGGGCGGGATCCAGATGCGGGCGATGGCGGTGGAGTTTCCGGAGGTTCATGGACATCCGAACCGGCTTCCGTTCGAGGGCTGTCTGACGCTGGTGGACGTGGCCAGCGACAAGGCTCCGAGCGGGGCGAGGGGGCATCGGGTGGTGCTGACGCGGAGTGCGGCGGAGGCGGCGCTGCCGAGTTTGCTGGGGATGGCCGTCGACTTCAAGGCGGGATGGGATGGGCATGACGCGCGGCAGAAGTGCGGGATCATCACGGGCGCCGAGGTCGATGGGCGCAAGGTGATGGTTGCGGGGTTTCTGTTTGCCAGGGACTATCCCGAGATGGAGGCAAGGGTGCAGACGGATGGGCTGATGGGGATGAGCTATGAGCTGGCGGATGCGCATGTCGCGGATATGCGGGCGCCGGTCTGGACGCTGACGCGGGCTACGTTTACCGGGGCGGCGATTCTGCTGAAGGATAAGGCGGCTTACCGGGGGACGAGCTTTCGGGTTCGGCGGGCTGGGACGGCTTAGGGCGGCGCTGTCGGATGGCTTGAGGGCACGAGGAGCAAAGGCGAAATACGGGGGTCTCTCCACTTCGCTGCGCTTCGGTCGAGATGACGGGATTTAGTGGTCTTCGGTTTGTACGAGGGATGAAAGGGTGGATCGATGGAGATGGAGATGAGCGTCGGGATGAACGAGACGATGGAGCGTCTGGCTGCGGCTGCGGAGATGCTGGAAGCCGCGGCGGCGCGGATGTCGGGGGTGATCGAGGTGCAGGCGACTTCGCTGGCGGTGGGTGAGCTGGAGGAGAAGCTGATGGTCGCTGAAGCTCGGATTGCGGAGCTGATGGCACGGGGCTCGGGCTTTGGTGGGCGGAAGACGTTGCAGGCTAAGGGCGGTAGTGCGGTGGATGGTCTCGAGGGTGGGATCGACGCGGCGCTTGGGAGTCTGAGCCTGGAGCAGCGGATCGCGGTGAAGTCGCAGTTGATGCGGAGTGGGTTGCTGGGCTGAGGGCGGTCGGTGTAGAGGCTGACGCCTGATGCAGTGGCGGCCCACCTTAGAGCAG